>DAOORH010000567.1:0-1501 GCA_035389145.1 Cellvibrio sp. | reverse complement strand
GATTATATTCGCACGGCAAAAGCTAAAGGCCTATCAACGGCGCGCATTGTATTTGTACATGCTTTGCGCGGTGGTATTACACCGGTTGTTTCTTTTCTTGGCCCAGCTATAGCAGGATTGTTGGCGGGTTCTTTTGTTGTGGAAACCATTTTCCAAGTTCCTGGTATTGGTCGTTTTTATGTACAGGCAGCCTTTAATCGTGATTACACCATGATTATGGGTTGCACAATTTTCTTCGCCTTTTTGATTGTGATGTTCAATTTGTTAGCTGATATTCTCTTGGTCTGGTTAAACCCCAAGCTCCGTCAGCAAATGAGTGAGGGTAATTAAGATGGCCAATATAGAAATTCAACAAGGCAGGTCGCTGACTCAAGATGCGTTAATACGTTTGCGCAACAATAAAATGGCGATGATGGGTTTATGTGTTTTATTGTTTTTTATCGTGATCGCTTTATTAACGCCTTTTATCGCGCCTTATACCTATGAAGGCCAAAATCTAGAATTGGGCGCAACGGCACCTTCTGCACAGCACTGGTTAGGTACAGACAGTTTGGGGCGCGATCAACTCACTCGCATTATGTACGGTAGCCGTGTTTCTTTGATGGTGGGCTTTATCGCTACCGCAGTTGCTTTATTAATGGGTGTTTTATGGGGGGCAACGGCGGGTTTTATTGGTGGCAGACTGGATGCGATTATGATGCGCATTGTAGATGCCTTGTTCGCTTTGCCGTTTACTATTTTCATTATTTTGCTGACGGTTATTTTTGGCGGCAGCATGGTGCTTTTATTTGTTGCTATAGGTGCGGTTGAATGGTTAACCATGGCGCGTATTGTGCGCGGTCAAGTGTTAGGCATAAAACAACAAGAGTTTGTTGAGGCGGCCGTTTCAATGGGCTTGTCCCCATGGCAAATAATTACGCGCCACTTAATTCCTAATGTACTTGGCCCCATTATTATTTACACCACACTCACTATTCCCAGCGTTATTTTGTTGGAATCTTTTTTAAGCTTTTTAGGATTGGGAATTCAGCCACCGCAAAGTTCATGGGGTTCGCTAATATCCAGCGGTGTTGAAACTATGGAAGAGTATCCTTGGCTATTGATTTTCCCCGGTTTGGCGTTATCACTCACCTTATTTTCATTAAATTTTTTAGGCGATGGCTTGCGCGATGCTTTAGACCCACGTGCGTCGAAGGATTAAAACACTATGTTATCTGTTAAGAATTTACGTGTAGTCTTTAATACGCGCAACGGCACTACAGTCGCCATTGATGATTTAAGTTTTGAGCTTAAAGCGGGTGAGGTGTTAGGTATTGTGGGTGAATCTGGCTCGGGTAAATCGGTTGCTTGTTATAGTTTGCTCGGTTTAATTCCAATGCCGCCCGGAGAAATTGAGTGTGGTACGGCAGAGTTTTTGGGGCAGGATTTATTGCGCATGAGTGAGCCAGAGTTGCGCAAAATTCGCGGCCATAAGATCAGTATGATTTTCCAAGACCCTATG
>DAOORH010000566.1:0-1514 GCA_035389145.1 Cellvibrio sp. | reverse complement strand
AACCGCATCCCGCAAAAAAGCCGCCATGGCTTGATCGATGACTTCTGTTTCATGCGCGTGTAGTGCTTGGCTCATCGCTTGTCTCCTTTGGTTGGTATTAACGATGGGTTCAAAAACTAACTGAAGTAGATGACAGCTCCGTGAATAAATAACGACACTTTTGTGGCTAATTTTCCAGCAAAACTTGAATGGTATTTGAACGCTTGGCCAAGAATTGCCATGCGGCAAGTTTTGGCCTGCTTTGTGCAATATTCCCTGCAATTAGGCTATCTGCCAATTTTTTGTCGTAGCCGTTTTTATCGTCGTTGTTTGTAGGAGAACCCCCATGGTAGACCGTGTTGATATCAATCGTCTTCTTGGAGAAATGCGCAGTATTAAATCGCAAACGCAGGTATTTCAGCGCCCGCAAGCCCTAGTAAATGGTGATGTGGGTATTAACCGTGGGTTAAATAACCTGCAGGTTGATACTGGCAACAAGGTTCCCAGCTTTGGCGATCTTATGACCAAGGCAATTAATAACGTGAATGAAGTGCAAAAAAATTCTAGCGCCATGGCAACCGCCTATGAAAAAGGGGTAGCGGGTGTGGACATTACCGATGTGATGATTGCCTCGCAAAAAGCCTCAGTATCTTTTCAGGCGATGGTGCAAGTGCGTAATAAATTAGTTGAAGCTTACAAAGATGTTATGAGTATGCCGATTTAACCTAAGGGGTTAACGGGCGGCGTTTTAGTCATAAGTTTCACGTACATTCATAAAAGGTTTTTGATATGGCCACAGCAGATGCAACTAATCTCCCCACTACATCCAGAGGCCGTGGCGGTGATTTAGCAGAAGGTTTTAGCAGCCTGAACTTATTCCGTCAGGTGGGGCTCATGGTCGCCCTAGCCGCGAGTGTGGCCATAGGTTTTGCAGTCGTGCTTTGGACGCAAAGCGAAGATTACCGCCCATTGCTAGGCCGTATGGATAACTTGGATGCCTCGAGCGTTGTGCAAGTGCTAGAACAAAGCCAAATTAAATTTAAGTTGGATGGCAATACCGGCGCCATTTTAGTTGCTGCCGATGATATTCACATGGCGCGTTTAAAATTAGCCGAAGTGGGTTTGCCAGGTACCAAAACGCCCGGCTTTGAGTTAATGGATAAAGAGCAACCACTCGGCACCAGTCAGTTTGTGGAAGGGACTCGCTATCAACGCAGTATTGAAGGCGAGCTTGCCCGCACCATTACCAGTATCAGCAGTATTCGCAGCGCCCGTGTGCATCTTGCCCTCCCTAAAAAAACCGTTTTTGTACGCGATGCTTCTAAGCCAACCGCGTCTGTTTTTGTAGAAGTGTTTGCCGGTAGAAGCGTAGAGCCTGCGCAAGTAAAAGCGATTATGAATTTGGTAGCCTCGAGCGTGCCCGATTTAAAAATGGCCGATGTCACTGTGGTAGATCAACACGGTGATTTGATTTCCACGGGAGAAGATAGTCAGGATTTAATGCTCGCTACCAAGCAGCATGATTACGCTAAAAC
>DAOORH010000565.1:0-1539 GCA_035389145.1 Cellvibrio sp. | reverse complement strand
CCGGCATAGGCGCAGCTGGTGTTTTATCGGAAAAGCTGAAAGCCGCTATCGCAGAGCGCGGCACGCTGATTCCTGAGTCGGTCGCTAATACGCCAGTGTTTTGGGATTTGTGGGGCAAATCCGGTCACCCAGTACGGGCGACAATTTCAGATATGGGGCCGGTGTTGTTGGCACGTTTATTTAACCTAAACGATACCCAAGCGGGTGTGTTGCAGCTGGTGTTTAAAATTGCCGACGATAATGGTTTGCTCTTGTTAGATTTAAAAGACCTGCGCGCCATGCTCAACTTTGTGGGCGAAAATGCCAAGCAATTTACAACCTCCTACGGCAATATTTCGGCGGCCTCCATTGGTGCAATTCAACGCGCATTGATGGCGCTTGAGCAAGAAGGCGGCGACGGCTTTTTCGGCGAGCCTATGCTAAATATTCAAGATTTAATTCAAACTGATGCGCAAGGCAGAGGCGTCATTAATATTTTGGCGGCCGATAAGCTCATGCTATCGCCCAAGGTTTACGCCACCTTTTTACTTTGGCTACTATCCGAACTGTTCGAGCAGTTACCAGAAGTCGGTGATCTACCCAAACCAAAACTAGTTTTCTTTTTTGATGAAGCGCATTTGTTATTTACCGATGCACCACCCGCGCTGGTCGAAAAAGTAGAGCAAGTGGTAAGGCTAATTCGTTCAAAAGGTGTGGGCATTTATTTCGTAACCCAAAACCCCTTGGATATTCCTGATTCTATTCTTGGCCAGTTGGGCAACCGCGTTCAACACGCCTTACGTGCATTTACACCACGCGATCAAAAAGCCGTAAAAACCGCCGCGCAAACACTGCGCGCAAATCCCGCCTTCGATGTTGAAGCTGCCATTACAGAATTAGGTGTGGGTGAGGCTCTCATTTCATTGTTAGATGAAAAAGGTCGTCCCACAATTGTTGAGCGTGCATTTATCAATTTGCCGGGGTCGCGCTTAGGCCCGCTAACACCCGAGGAGCGCAGTGCGCATATCGCGAATTCGTTGGTAGCGGGAATATATGAAGCTGTTGAAGATCGCCAATCCGCGTTTGAACATTTACAGGCTCAATCTGCACAAACAGAATCTCCAAGTGCTCCCGCAACAAATCGTCGCGCAGAATCAAATGACAAACCAGAAGCTAACAGCCCCATGTTTGGCGGTTTGAACGATATTCTATTTGGCTCAACCGGGCCTCGTGGTGGGCATCGCGATGGCGTAGCGCAAATTGCTGCTAAAACGGTGGCACGAACGATTGCGAGTGAAGTGGGCCGCCAAATTATTCGTGGAGTCTTAGGTTCAATTTTGGGTGGGGGGAGGTCTAGGCGGTAAGCGGCGAGTCTATAAATTGAGTTGCTGAGTTTTATACTTATAGCTTAGGTAGCTGCTCTATTGGTGAGGTGACCCTATGCGTAATGAAATTGGTTCTTATGATGCAAAATTGCTACTGGCCAAGTTGGTTATTAGTGGTTGATGGCAGGGTGTTATTTCTGTTGAGATTGATATATGGAGCACAGGAATGTAATTA
>DAOORH010000564.1:0-1548 GCA_035389145.1 Cellvibrio sp. | reverse complement strand
ATTTTTTGGCGGCACTAATTTGCCTTCAACAAGGTTATCCGTTAAATCCAATAAGCCGCGCACAAATATTTTGTAGCAGGCAATGCCCTCTTGCTGAATGGCTTCACGCCCACCGGTTTGCGGTGGTTGCTTGCATACAAAACCGCCTTTAGCGCCATTGGGCACAATAACGGCGTTTTTAACTTGCTGTGCCTTCACTAGGCCTAAAACTTCAGTGCGGTAATCTTGCAAGCGATCTGACCAGCGCAAACCACCGCGTGCCACTTTTCCGCCGCGCAAATGCACACCCTCTACACGCAGCGAATACACATAAATTTCATAAAGCGGGCGCGGCTCAGGAATATCCACAATCGAACGGGGGCTTAACTTAATGGACAAATAATCTTTCGGATTACCATCTGCCTGCAATTGAAAATAATTGGTACGTAAGCTGCCATCCATCAAGGCTAGGAAACGGCGCAGTATGCGATCTTCGTTGAGATTGCTAACGCCATTTAGACTGGTAAGAATTGCATCACGATATTGATTGATGTTGTTAATGCGCTCTTCTTCTGAAGCCCCCTCTACCAAGCTGAAAGCAGGATCAAACTTTGTAACAAAAAGATTAATTAATAAGCGTGCAATATCACGCTGGTTAACTAACGCACTTGCAATGTAATGCTCGGTAAAAGTAAACAAGGTTTGGTGCATATAACTTGCGTAAGCACGCAACACAAACACTTCTCGCCAATTTAACTCTGCACTCAACACCAGCTTATTAAAGGCATCATTTACGGTTCGTTTATGCCAAACAGCAGAAAAAGCTTGCTGAAAAATATCCTTAACCCTGAGTACGTCAATTACTCCAGGTAGGCTGTAGCTCAATTTAAAATCATGTAGCCAGATAACTTCATCGTTTTTTTTATGGATGGCGTAGGGGTTTTCTGACAGCACCCGCAAACCTAAATTTTCTAACAATGGGATGATATCTGATAGTTCGATAGTTTTAGTTTTGCGAAATACTTTAAAACGAACAATATTAGGCTCGGCGCCAACTGGCTGATAAAAGCTCATGGCAATATCATCGCTGGTAGCTAATTCCGCAATAGAAGCGATATCGTGCACCGCCGTACGCGATTCAAAATGCTCTTTATAGGATGATGAAAATGCATCCCGAAATTCATGCAGCAAGGTCATGGCTTTTTCTTCACCATGAGATTCAATCAGCGAGCCTTGCAAGTGATCTTCCCATGAACGGGAAATTTCGCGAATTTGACGCTCAAGCTTTTCTTGGCTGTAGTTGAGGGGCAAGCGCGTATCAATTTTAAAAACCAGATGCACCCGCGCCAAAATAGATTCTGAAAAATGCGTATTAAAATCGCATTCCGTTGAGTTAATCGCCTGCCCTATAACCGCTTGAATACGCAAACGCATTTGGGTGGTAAATACATCTCTTGGGATATACACCAAACAACTGACAAATTTCCCAAAGGGATCAGGCCGCATAAAGAGACGCACCATATAGCGTTCATTAATGCGCGCTATAGCGGTGACGGTCTCGAAGAGTTC
>DAOORH010000563.1:0-1560 GCA_035389145.1 Cellvibrio sp. | reverse complement strand
CGAATGTTGCCTACGATGGTGAATTCAATAGCAATAGTTTATCGCTCAATTGGGTTGCCTATTTTTAATTTAATGTGTGTGTTTGCGTGAATCCAAAATTTGCTATCGACAATGTTCTCTCCTTTGCGCTTACGGAACGCCGCGCGGCGAAGCTCTATCGTTCGCGCCGTGTGCTCGAATCCCCACAAACACCGCAGGTGGTGGTTGATGGTAAGCAATACACCGCTTTTTGCAGCAATGATTATTTAGGTCTTGCTAATCATCCGGACGTAATTGCTGCATTTCAAAACGCAGCCAATAGCTTTGGTGTGGGTAGCGGTGCATCACATTTGGTTGCAGGTCACTCCAGCGAACATCACGCATTAGAAGAAGAGCTTGCGGCATTTACTGGCCGTGAGCGCGCGTTGTTATTTTCCACGGGTTACATGGCCAATATGGGCGCAATTACTGCGTTAGTTGGTCAAGGTGATGCAATTTTTGAAGACCGTCTAAATCACGCCAGTCTATTAGATGGCGGCCTCCTGAGCGGCGCGCGCTTCCAGCGCTTTTTACACAATGATGTAACTAATCTTCAAGCTCGTTTAGATAAAACAGAAGCCGAGCGCAAACTTATTGTGGTTGATGGTGTATTCAGTATGGATGGTGATTGTGCGCCCCTACCTGAGCTTGCCGCGCTCGCACAAAAAAATAATGCCTGGTTAATGGTTGACGATGCTCACGGTTTTGGCTGCATGGGAAAAACCGGCGGCGGTAGTGTGGAGCACTTTGGTTTGTCGCAAGAGGATGTACCGATTTTAATGGGCACTCTCGGTAAAGCCTTCGGCACTTTCGGAGCGTTTATTGCGGGTAGCGAAACATTAATTGAAACGCTAATTCAATTTTCACGCTCTTATATTTATACCACTGCTATGCCACCGGCCGTTGCGGCGGCGACCCGTGTTAGCTTGCGCCTTTTGCAAGAAGAGCATTGGCGTCGTCAACATCTGCAAGAATTAATTGGGCGCTTTCGCATCGGCGCTCAGCAGCTGGGGTTGCAGTTGTTGGATTCTTTTTCGCCCATTCAACCGATTATTATTGGTGATGAAACGCGCGCGCTGGCCATTGCAGAAAAATTAGCGCAGCGCGGCATTTTGATTATCGCCATTCGCCCGCCTACAGTCGCACCTGGCAGTTCACGTTTGCGCGTCACCTTTTCTGCTGAGCATACGCTTGCACAAGTCGATCAGTTGCTAAACGCCTTAAACGATATCCTTGGCGATACTCATCTTGGCGATAGTGGGCATGAGTGAAAATAGTTACGCGCTTGCAGCCCATTATTATCCTTGTAGGCTGCAACACACTTTGTCAGACGATATCGTTTTGCTACATGGCTGGGGTAGTGCAAGCCAATCGTGGCTGCCATTAATTCCGGCGCTGCAAAATATCGCGAATGTCATAGCCTTGGATTTACCTGGCTTTGGTGAAAGCGAAGCGATTCCTGAGTTTACGTTGGATGCTGTTGTGCAATTGATTGCTGCACGACTCCCAGAAAAATGTGTGCTGATCGGTTGGTCGCTCGGC
>DAOORH010000562.1:0-1563 GCA_035389145.1 Cellvibrio sp. | reverse complement strand
TAGAGCCTGTTAGAATTCGCACAAATCACGCTCTTAAGTAATTGCCATGCTCAATCACAATACCCCTCAAGCCATTATGTTTGCCGATGTTTCGGGCAGTTCTGCGCTTTATAAACAATTGGGCAATGAAAAAGCCAAAGCCATTGTGGATGATGTAGTGAGCCATATGGCCGCCACTACGATTGTGCATGAGGGAACCGTTGTAAAGACTATTGGCGATGAAGTCATGGCGCGCTTTGACAGCGCCAGTACTGCCTGCCGTGTTGCCATTGCTATTCAGCAGCGCTCCAGCCGCGAATTTGCGGATATAGGTTTGGGCATTCGTATCGGCATAGCTTTTGGCGATACAGTGGTTACACCGAACGATGCTTTCGGTGACACCGTGAATGATGCGGCTTTTGTCGCGCACATTGCGCGAGCAAATCAAATAGTGCTTACACAAGGCGTTATCGATCAGCTTGATGCTACGCTTATGCACCAATGCCAATTGTTTGATCGCGTAAATATCAAAGGTGATAGTCAAAAAACCATTATTTATCGCTTGGCCTGGGAGACTTCCCCGCAGAACGATTTTTCTACCCGTGTTATGCCTATTCACGATGTCACCCGCTTTGTAACCAACTTCCAGCTAACCCTGAAAATGGGTGAGCAAATAGTCAGTATTCTGCCGGATCAAACGCCTTTTTCTATTGGGCGCGATGTGAATAAGGTGAATCTCTGCATGGATGTTTCTGTCTGCTCGCGTGAGCACTGCCATATTGCCTTTCGACGCGGTAAATATGTTCTAGTAGACCACTCTACCAATGGCACCTATGTACACGAAGAAAACAAAACCCCCATTTATTTACGTCGCGAAGAAGCGCCACTGCAAGGCACTGGCGTTATCAGCGTTGGGCAGCAAGTTGATCCTGCTAATCCATGGTTAATTCAATACCAGCACTAATTTGATACCTATAGTCATTCAATATTTATGAAAAAGACACCTGAAGTTGCGATCGAATTTGCATCGCCCAATCTGTTGAGAATGTTTGCCGCCACGGTTTACGACAGCCTGTTGTTGGCGGCGATTAGTATTGCCTATGGCGCAGTGGTGGTGGGTTTACGTGTGGCAATTTTCGGCCAGCCGGATGCAGGCCAACGTATACATTGGAGTTTTTTTGCAGGTGTGGTAATTACCATAGGTTGGCTCGTAACTTTAATGTTTTTTTATATTTATTTTTGGCAAAAATTTGGCCAAACACTGGGCATGAAAACCTGGCGAATTCAATTGGTGGATGCCAAAACCAATCAGCTGGTGAGTTATTCGCAAGCCTGTAAGCGCAGTTTATTCGCATGGCTATCGCTCTTGTTTTTAGGCGCCGGCTATTGGTACAAACTCATTCACCCGCAGCAACGTTTACTGCATGACTTGGCGAGTGACACTAAGTTAATTTTATTGAAGAAAAAATAGTCCTCGCTGCGTGTAGCGAGGTACTTAATTTAAATTTAATCCCTACGGATAATTATATTTTTTATGTCTCTTATCAAAATCGAAAAAGCCTATTTAAGTTATGGTCTGCAAGT
>DAOORH010000561.1:0-1574 GCA_035389145.1 Cellvibrio sp. | reverse complement strand
CTGCGGGTTAAATCTTGAATGGCTTTTGATTGGCCGATAATAAAACTTTCGGTGGGTAATTTTGCGCCTGTAGGCAATTGGCTGGATTGAATTGCTGTGTTCACCAGCTTGCGTAACACATTCAAATCAACCGGTTTGGAAATAAAATCAAATGCACCTGCTTTCATAGATTCAATGGCGGTATCTATACTGCCATGTGCAGTAATCACCGCGACTGGGAGGCGAGGAAAGTTTTGTTGAATGAATTCAACCAAGTCCAAACCTTTACCATCTGGCAAATGCATGTCGGTTAAACATAAATCGTAAGTTTGTTGCATTAATAGCTGTTTGGCACGCGTGATATTTTCAGCACAATCGGTATCCAATTGCATGCGCCCCAGTGTGATTTCCACCAGTTCGCGAATATCGGGCTCGTCATCAATAATCAGTACGCGTTTATTGCTCATAAATTACTGGCTCACATTGGTCGGTTGTACTTTTATAGGTTGTACCAGCACCCAAGGTTTAATCACGAGCGCCCAGACTAAGGCATCTTGTTCATACCACTCTGCAGCTTGCTTATCTTTTACCGTATCTACCAAGCCTGCATCCATCCATGCTTTTACTTGTACGGCATTATCTTTAGTGATTTTCGCGGCAACTTGAATTAAATCGAGTGATTCATCAACTGCAATGGCATTACCGCTAGCGAAAAAGCGTTGCAGTTCATGCCAGCGGATTTGTGCGGTTTCTAAAACCAGTTCTGAGGCTAAATCTTTTTCGTTCATAGTCTTTTCATTGATTGTGTTTTAAATAATTGCTTAGAGGCACTTATTGTTAAAGGCTTGTGCAGCTTTGGATTGATTAGGTTTGTTGAGAATATGGCTAATAAAGTTTCCAGCTTGAATGAGTTTTTGTAAATCAACGCCATGCTCAATTTTCAAACCATTAAGTAAATAAACTAAATCTTCGGTGGCGACATTGCCGGATGCCCCCGCCGCGTAAGGGCAACCACCTAAACCTGCGACTGAACTATCTATAACACTCACGCCCATTTCTAGTGATACATAAATATTGGCGAGTGCTTGGCCATAGGTGTCGTGCATATGTACGGCAAGCTTTTCAATGGGAATGTCTTGCTCGACTATTTCTATTAGATTTTTGATTTGCCCTGCTGTGCCTACACCAATAGTGTCACCCAACGAAATTTCATAACAGCCCATAGCCAATAATTCTTTGGCGATAGTGGCAACTGTTGCAGGATCAACATCACCAGAATAGGGGCAGCCAGCAACGCAAGAGATATAACCGCGTACCGGGATTTTTTGTGCTTGTGCGGCGGTGATCAAGGCTTCAAAGCGCTTAATGCTTTCGCTAATGGAACAATTAATATTCTTCTGGCTAAAGGCTTCAGAGGCTGCGGAAAAAATAGCTACTTCATTTGCGTTAACGGAAATTGCACGTTCATAGCCTTGTAAATTTGGAACGAGTGCAGCGTAAGTAATATTGGGTTTGCGATTTATGCCTGCAAACACTTCTGCACTATCCGCCATTTGTGGTACCCATTTGGGGTTCACAAAACTGCCAGCTTCAAT
>DAOORH010000560.1:0-1625 GCA_035389145.1 Cellvibrio sp. | reverse complement strand
CGTTACTATCAAAAGCGCTAAAATCACCTTGGCACAAAGCAGCTCAAGCTCAACCAGTTCTGCAAACTCATCAGTCTATTCCGCGAATGTTAATAGCCTCAAAGACTTGGCAGCATTCCCAATTGGAGTGGCTGTATCCAACACGGATTCACCCACCTACAACATCATGACTAACGCCTCTGAAAAAGCGGTGACTGAAAAACATTTCAATCAAATGACGGCTGGCAACATCATGAAAGTCAGCTACCTTCACCCCACCAAAGACAGCTTCACTTTCACCAATGCTGATGCCTTTGTTGATTATGCAAAAAGCAAAGATATAAAAATTCACGGTCACGCCCTTCTCTGGCACGCAGATTATCAAGTACCAAGCTTTATGAAAAATTGGACAGGAACGGCAGATGAGTTTTTAACCATGTTGGATACTCATGTAACCACTATCGTTGATCACTTTGAAACCAAGGGCAACGTAGTTAGCTGGGATGTGGTAAACGAAGCACTGAACGATAACAGCCCATCAAACTTCCGCACAGACTCGGCGTTCTATACCAAGAGCGGTAGTAGTGCGGTGTACATTGAACGCGCCTTTAAAGCCGCACGTTTAGCTGATCCAAACGTAACCCTCTACTATAACGATTACAACATTGATCAAAACAATGCAAAAACCACCAAGCTGGTTGAGATGCTCACCGACTTCCAAGCGCGCAACATTCCTATCGATGGTGTGGGCTTCCAAATGCATGTGTTTATGGATTATCCCAGCATCGACAACATCAAAGCAGCCATGAAAAAAGTGGCCGATAAAGGCTTGAAAGTAAAAATCACTGAGTTGGATGTTGCCATCAACAACCCCTACAGCAGTGGTTGGTCTGTTGCTACGGCGACTCCTTATAACAACACCAGTGCAGGCGCACAAAAGAAACGTTATTGCGACATTGTGGCAGGTTATAAAGCAGTAGTTCCAGAAGCACAGCGTGGCGGCATTACAGTGTGGGGATTAAACGACGCCAGCTCTTGGCTAATTACCGCAACCTCGCAATACAATGGTCAGCAACTCGCTTGGCCCTTATTGTTTGATGGTTCATACAACGATAAACCTGCCCTACGCGGCTTTGCGGATGGTTTATTAGGTAGCGCCTGCACCAATTAGTTCTATACTCTCTCCACACGTGTCGCTGACCATTTTCTTGGTCAGCGACCACCTCTCGAATAAACACCAGCCCCGCAGAGTGAATCATTATGAAATATTCCCCGCTATTAACATTATTAGGTGGGTTATTTTTCACCTTGAATTGCTCCAACGCAGCAGAAGCAAATGCAGTACAAAAGAGTTCGGCTGAAATAAACACGGCCGGAACATCGGCTACTTTTTATAATTTTACTTATCAAGGCAAAGATGAGATTTTTGCCGCGCCTTTAGCGCAAGGCGAATATCAAAATCCTATTCTCGCCGGCTTTTTCCCCGACCCCAGTATTGTGCGGGTTGATGATGATTATTATCTGGTTAACTCCTCATTCTCCTACTCGCCTGGCGTGCCGATTTTTCACAGTAAAGATTTAGTGAACTGGAAATCGCTCGGCCATATTTTAGTAACACCCACGCAATTGCCTCTTAAAAACCAACA
>DAOORH010000559.1:0-1651 GCA_035389145.1 Cellvibrio sp. | reverse complement strand
CACTACAACTGGGAGTCCATGGAAGAAGCCGGTTTTAGTTGGTGGATTGATCGGTTACGCACGCAATTAAATCAATTTGATTTAATTCGTATCGATCACTTTCGTGGCTTTGAAGCCTTCTGGGAAATTCCCGGTGACAGTGAAGATGCACGCGGTGGTAGGTGGGTTAAAGCGCCAGGCGAAGCCTTTTTATCCGCCTGTTTTAAGGCCTTCCCCGGTTTGCCTTTAGTGGCTGAAAATTTAGGATTAATTACTCCCGAAGTTGAAGCCTTGCGTCACACATTTCATTTGCCCGGCATGTTAGTTTTGCAATTCGCCTTTGACGGCAACAATAAAAATCCCCATTTGCCACACTGCCATTCAGTCAGCGATGTTATTTATACCGGCACCCACGACAACGATACTACGGTCGGTTGGTTTGAATCTCTAAACGATGAGAAAAAGAGCAACGTAAAAAATTATTTATACGCCAGCGAGCAGCCTATTCATTGGTTGTTAATTGAATCTGCACTGGCATCTGTCTCGCCCTTAGCTATGATTCCTCTGCAGGATTTTTTAGCGCTAGATGGCGAGCACCGTATGAATATGCCCGGTACCACAGGCATTAATTGGCTGTGGCAATTTGACTGGGCACAATTCCCCACCGATTTAGGAGAACAGATTTACAAAAGGCTGTATCGATATGACCGTTTAAATTGATTTTTATTAAATACCCATTTTACGTCAAGCACAAAGGAGAAACCCTATGGAACATAGATGCACAGAAAGAATTACCAGCGAGTTAAAAATTCTAATCTATAAGCATAACCTTCCTATTGCGATTGGACGCGTACGTAACGGCAGTAGTAGTGGTGTGTTTGTGGAAACGGATTTTATGGATATTGAATGCGAGCATCAATTACAGTTAGAAGTTTTATTTAACAAAAGCAACGCAACAAAATTACAATCAATTGTAATGAAAGCCCTTGTGATTCATAAAACAGGTAAGGGCTTTGGTGCAGAGGTCGATTTTCAAAATGCCGCACAAGCTGAACTCTTTGTAGACTTGTTGCGCGGAACCAAAGCAAGCGCAGCAGATGAGCAAATGTTTGCAATGGTTGCAAATAGTTAATGTTCTTATTGTTTGCTGTTATTAAGATTTTAATAAATCTAAACCAAGAATATTTAGCAAGGTGAGTTTTAGCATTTTATAGAACTCACCTTGGCACTTTCCCTCCAGTATTTCCGCTATCTCTTTTTCGTAGATCCAACTGCGCCTAATTACAAGTTAAGCTTAAACGTGCGCTTTACTGTCACCCATAAACGCCCCTCTTCTTAAACACTATAGGTGTTGATATAAATCACACTGGTGTAAATGTAGTACTGCATACTAAAGGGGTAGGTTTACTAAGGGGATTCCAATGGACACGCCCGAACAAGATGTCGATATCGTCATTATTGGTGGTGGCCAAGCTGCGCTTGCGACCGCTTATTTTTTGCGTAAAACGCCATTCACTTTTGTTGTTTTGGATGCAGAGCATTCAGCCGGTGGCGCGTGGTTGCACGGTTGGAAATCCTTACGGTTGTTTTCGCCGTCCACGTGGAGCTCTATTGCGGGTTGGCAAATGCCGCCTGTGCCAGATGTATACCCAACTCGTGAGCATGTGATTGA
>DAOORH010000558.1:0-1653 GCA_035389145.1 Cellvibrio sp. | reverse complement strand
ATAGTGCCACCGCGCACAGAGTTGGTTTTAAAGCGCAATCCACGTTCTAAATCGTGGCTGCTCATTTCGCAGTTCTCGGCAAAAATATTGCGTGCACCGCCAGAAATTTCGCTGCCAATCACAACTCCGCCGTGACCGTTACGCATTTTGCAGTTACGAATCACGATATTTTCAGAGGGAGTATTGAGACGGCGACCTTCGGCATTTCGGCCAGATTTAATGGCGATACAATCATCGCCGGTGTCAAAAAAGCATTTTTCGATCACAACGTTTTTACAGGATTCTGGATCGCATCCGTCGGAGTTGGGGCCCATGCTTGCGAAGGTCACACCGCGCACTGTCACGTTTTCGCACAGCACGGGGTTGAGCAACCAAAATGGCGCACGAGTGATGGTGATGTCTTCTACTAAACAGTTTTTACAGCTATAAAATTGAACGAATACAGGGCGCAATTGTGAGCCGTCTGCATAAACGCGTTCGTGGACCGGACGGTTCGCTTCAACATCTTTTTCCAGTTGCGCGCGTGCTTTGTCTTGGGTTGGAATACCTTCTTTGCCCCAGTTTTTTCCGCCTTTCCATTTGCCGCCTTTCCAGGGCCACCAGGTATCTCTATCGGCTTGGCCATCTAAAATGCCTTTGCCTGTTACTGCGATATTTTCTTGCTTGTAGGCGTAAATCAACGGCGAGTAACCCATTAACTCCATGCCTTCCCAGCGGGTAAATACAGCAGGCAAGTAATCTGCTGGCGTAGTGCTGAAACGGAGAGTTGCGCCTTCATCCAAATGCAAATTCACGTTGGACAAGAGATGAATGGGTCCCGTCAAAAAATCGCCTTTTGGAATAGTCACTCTGCCGCCACCGCTTTGGTGGCATTTGGCGATAGCTGCAGCAAATGCTTGGGTGTTATCAAAAGTGCCGCCAGCTTGAGCACCAAAGTCGCTTACTGAGAAGTGGCGTTTGGGAAATTTGGGCGCCTTGGTATCGCGAACAATCTTGGCTGCGAGCTTCCAAGCATCATCCGAGGCCTGAAGGCGTTTTCGTTGTTCTCGGTCTTTAGCGCTTGCGCCTGGCAAAGCACAGCCTGCAACGCCTGTCGCTAGCGCGGCGAGGAAGGTGCGGCGCTTAAATTGACTAAGACATGTTTTCAAAATCAGCTCACTCTTATTGGATCGTTATAACGCTTGATCTTTCCGATCTTTATCGGTTTGGCTCAACCCATCTTTTTCTTGGTGGCGACGTCTACATCCACGCCTTAGCTGTTTTACAGATCAACCTATTTTTAATTGTGAAGATTGGATGAAATAAAAGCAACACTCTTTCTTATAAAATTTTCTCTAAAAATTGCAATTCTTAGTCTGTTTTTCCTAATAAAATAACTGTAAACGATTACATTTTGCTTCATTAAAATGAGTAATCGATTACATCTGCTTCCCAATAAAATTATTTTCAGTTTTTTTGAAATTTTTTTCGACAGATAAATCCTACAAAATTGATTTTTATGGGATATTTTTGCTGTGGTTAGGGGTTATTAAGGAACAAATCATCTTAGAAACGCCTATTGGCTTTATGTAACCGTTTCATGGCGGCCATTTTGGGTGTTGGGGTGAGTTGCAGAGGCAAGATTTCGGGTGCTAGTCTAAAAACGGTATTGAC
>DAOORH010000557.1:0-1681 GCA_035389145.1 Cellvibrio sp. | reverse complement strand
CTTGCAGCTGGCCGACGCTCGATGGATATTTTTGGCGTACTGGTGATTGGGTTTATCACCGCACTAGGTGGCGGAACCCTGCGTGATTTACTGTTGGGCATTCACCCCATTAGCTGGATTGGTAACCCCACGTATTTATTTCTAGTGACCTGCGCTGTGATTGCCACCATGCTGGGTGGCCGAATCAGCCATCGTTTTGATGAGCGTCTATTTGTTGTTTCAGACGCATTTGGTCTGGCAGTGTTTACTGTCATCGGTGTTCAAGTCGCTTTACAGCAAGCCTTTATCACGCCACCTGTCGCCATCATTATGGGCATTCTCACCGGTACTGGCGGTGGTGCTATCCGCGACATTATTTGCAACGATGTTCCCTCCATCCTTAAACGTGAAATTTATGCCACGGCGAGCGCATCGGGCGGCATTAGTTATTGCCTGCTCAACTCACTTGGCGTTGATACCTTGATCAACACTCTGATCAGTATCTTGTGTGTCTTGCTTATCCGGTTGATTGCCGTGCGATCACACTGGGCACTGCCATCGTTTCGCATTAAGCCATAACATCACACAACTAATATGCCGATAAAAAATTTATTGAATTGTCTTTTATTAAACGACCAACTTGAGAAAAAATTATGAGCGCCTTACCTAACTGCCCCACATGTAAATCTGAATATACCTACGAGGATGGAGGTATGTATATCTGTCCTGAATGCGCCCATGAATGGTCTAAAGAGGCAGCCAAAACCAGTACGGAGGATGAGCTGGTTGTGCGCGATGCCAATGGCAATGTATTAACTGAAGGGGATTTTATTACTGTCATTAAGGATTTAAAAATTAAGGGCTCTTCTTCGGTAGTTAAAGTCGGCACCAAAGTAAAAATTATTCGCTTAGTCGAAGGTGATCACGATATTGACTGCAAAATTGATGGCATTGGCCCAATGATGTTGAAATCAGAATTTGTAAAAAAAGCCTAGGCTTTTGATTAATCCCTGCTAAAAATTCGGACGCGATGAAATGGCTAAAAAAAGCATGGTCTTTAAATCATTCTGTACCTGGGACGATAGCGTATTGGTTATTAACATCCTTGGAAAGCCCAGCTCAAAAGTTGATGCAATTGGAAAAGTGGTAGGCACTCAGCTTAAAGTAAGTGTAACTGCCAATCCAATCGCAGGGAGAGCAACCGATCATATGGTTCGATTTTTAGCGGGAGAGTTCGGCATAAAGCCGAGCAATATTGAAGTCGTCTTTGGGCGTATGAATGTCAATAAACAACTGCGTATCCATTCGCCGCAAAAGCTGCCAGGTGTTATCGCAAATTATTTAGACACCCTCAAAAAATAATGCGGCATCTCCACCTTCGTTACACCCCAAAAACTCTTTGATCCTCTTACACTTATTTTTGGGTTGTGTCCGGCATTGAGTAACTATCCTCATTATTAAAGAAGTGCGTGAGCGTGAATAACTACACCATTCGCATCATGACGATAGATGCCTACATTGACGGCCTGCATATTTGCTATAAAAAATGAAGTAGAATAAATTTGAACAGCAGCTTTGGGCGCAAAGTGCCCACTCGCACAAATATTGTCGAAATTTCAGCTGAAGATTTTTAGTTTCAACACCTTCGGCCGATGCTGTTGAAAAACTAAATTGACCAAGGCACCATCATTTGTTCAAATAG
>DAOORH010000556.1:0-1703 GCA_035389145.1 Cellvibrio sp. | reverse complement strand
TGCGGTGCCAATAAAGATGGTTATCACTTAACTGGCGTGAATTGGGAGCGCGATGTAAACGCACCGCTGGTTGCCGATATCCGCAATATTGTTGCTGGCGACCCAAGCCCTTGCGGTAACGGCACACTCGATATTAAACGCGGTATTGAAGTTGGCCATATTTTCCAACTCGGCACTAAATATTCTGAAGCACTTAAAGCGCGCGTATTGGATGAAAACGGAAAAGAACAAACCATGATTATGGGTTGCTACGGCATTGGTGTTACCCGTGTTGTTGCCGCCGCCATCGAACAAAACTTTGATGACAACGGTATTATTTGGACCGACTCAATCGCGCCTTTCCACGTTGCGATTGTACCCGTCAATATGAACAAGTCCGCTGCAGTTGCAGAGAAAGCTGAAGCTATTTACGCAGAACTACAAGCGGCGGGAATTGATGTACTGCTGATGGACGATGAAAAAGCGCGTCTAGGTGTACAGCTCGCCAATACTGATTTGATGGGTATTCCACATCGCATCGTTATCGGCGACCGCGGTTTGGAAGCAGGCAATATCGAATACAAAGGCCGTCGTGATGCAGAGAAACAAGAAGTTCCTGCAGCGGAAATTGTAGAGTTCTTGAAAGCGAAGATTAAAATTTAGTTTTTTGAAGATGGGTGGAGCGAAAGCCCCACCCATTAATTATTTCTTTAACTTATCCAACAACATAAACTCACTCGGCAACAACGACTTCTTAGTCACCCTCACCTGCAACATTTCCCCGTTAAACCAATGAATTTGATTCATGCGCGCGCCCACTGAGGTTTTTGCGTTGGCGGGAATTGTTAAATAATCCACCTCACCACTTAACTCTTTTTTTCCGTTCACATAAGAAACAAACTGACGATCTTTGTAGGTCATGGCTGCATGAACCCATTCACCTACCGGATGAACTTTTGTGGGATCGATTAACGTAAACTGAGATTTTTCTGATTTGATAAAGGCATCAAAATACCATTGTTTCTTATCATTCAAACGCAATTCAATAGTAATGCGGCGAGCAGGGTTATCAGGCGATTCAATATGAAATACGCGCGGCTCGTGATTTTTGGGGAAGACATCATTCGCTTTAAATATAATTTCTACAGTAAACTCTGTAGCATCACCAAGTGGATTAGCGCCAACCAATAAGCGATCTCCATCGCCGTCAAAACTAACCGCTTTTCCAAATGGGCTAGCCACAACATGCGGCTGCCCCATTTGCTCGACACTATAACCATTGATGTTGGTTAGCGAATCAAACCGCCATATCTCTGACTGCAGTTCTTTTGAGCCTTGACTGGTGCAACCATAAAGAAATACTGCAAAAAAAACAGCAGTCACCGCTATCAATTTTTTAGCATACATCTCAAATCTCTCACCTTTTAATTATTAAATATTATGAGTCTAAACAATACCGAACAGATGATTAGTCTGGGCAGCATTTGATTAATCATCTACCGCATTGAAATGTGCAATTTCTTGATCGAGGTTTTTACTCACATCATTTGGCGAACCCGTATTTTTCGCTAATAGCGTGTAAGCCACAGGCACCACAAACAATGTAAAGAAGGTGGCAACTATAACGCCTGAAATAATCACAATACCCACCACGAATCGAGTTTCTGAACCAGCTCCAGAAGAGATAACGAGGGGTAATGCACCAGCTACTGCGGTTAAGCTCG
>DAOORH010000555.1:0-1706 GCA_035389145.1 Cellvibrio sp. | reverse complement strand
CTTAAACGCGCTGAAACACCAAAGTCGCATTAGTACCGCCAAAGCCGAAGCTGTTGGACATTACACGATTCAGTTTCACGTTGTCTTTACGCTCAAGCACAATCGGCATACCGACAGCTTCTGCATCCAAGGTGGTGATATTGGCAGAGGCGCAAATAAAATCGTTTTCCAGCATCAACAAGCTGTAAATCGCTTCTTGTACGCCCGTTGCGCCCAAGCTGTGGCCAGTCAGAGACTTTGTTGAGCTGATGGGTGGAATTGCATCACCAAAGGTGGCTTTAATCGCCTTCAATTCTGCCAAGTCGCCAACCGGAGTGGAGGTGCCGTGAGAATTGATATAGTCGATGCTGCCTTCAGTGGTAGCTAATGCTTGTTTCATACAGCGCATAGCACCTTCGCCCGATGGTGCAACCATATCGTAGCCATCAGAGGTTGCGCCGTAGCCAACAATTTCTGCGTAAATTTTTGCGCCGCGCGCTTTAGCGTGTTCGTATTCTTCAATGACCAAGCAACCGCCGCCACCTGCGATAACAAAACCATCGCGCTCAGCGTCATAGGCGCGTGAGGCTTGACCGGGGGTTTCGTTGTATTTGGTAGACAATGCGCCCATGGCATCAAAGAGTGCAGTCAGAGTCCAATGCTCTTCTTCGCCGCCGCCCGCAAAAACGATGTCTTGTTTGCCGAGTTGAATTTGCTCAAGTGCAACGCCAATGCAGTGTGCGCTGGTGGCGCACGCTGAAGAAATGGAGTAATTAACGCCTTTGATTTTAAACGGAGTTGCTAAACAAGCTGAGGTGGTGCTGCCCATAGTTTGGGTTACACGGTAAGGGCCAACACGCTTAACGCCTTTCTCGCGCAGAATATCGGCAGACTCAACCAAATTCTCAGAAGATGCGCCACCAGAGCCCATGATAATGCCAGTGCGCTCGTTAGAGACCTGCTCTTCGGTAAGGCCTGAATCGGTAATCGCTTGTTGCATGGAGACATAAGCATAAGCCGCTGCATCGCCCATAAAGCGCAGAACTTTGCGATCAATTAACTCTGAAAGTTCTATATCAATTGAACCCGCTACATGGCTGCGCAAGCCCATTTCTTTGTATGCTTCTTGAAATTTGATACCTGAACGGCCAGCGCGCAGAGCGTCTAACACGGCGGTTTTATCATTGCCCAAGCAGGAAACAATTCCCATCCCAGTAACAACAACACGTTTCATAGGCTACCTCTTTACTCTTTTGTAGGGTGCAGCATTGGATGCGGCATACAGCTTTGTTATTCATGGGAGCAGTAAGTATGCGCCCCTTAAGCTTGAGACTGAGTCGTCATGACTAGGGCGCGATTATGCCACACTTGCTGCTGCGCAACACAAGCTCGCCCCACTGGAATGGCCTAGTTGATAGTTAAAAACTGTCGGTATTTTGGAACAAACCAACGCGTAAATCGCTGGCGAAATAAATGTCCTTGCCATCGCAAGACACGCGACCATCGGCAATACCCATGATCAACTTGCGCTCAATTACGCGCTTTAAATTGATGTGATAAGTAATTTTCTTTGCAGTTGGCAGAATTTGGCCGGTGAATTTCACTTCGCCACAACCGAGTGCGCGACCGCGACCGGGGTTGCCTTTCCAGCCCAAGAAAAAGCCAATCAATTGCCACATGGCATCTAAGCCAAAGCAGCCAGGCATTACTGGGTCACCGGGGAAGTG
>DAOORH010000554.1:0-1735 GCA_035389145.1 Cellvibrio sp. | reverse complement strand
CAACGTTGGTAAATCTTATCGATATAAGTACTGGCAGGAATACCAATTTTATCCAACCACCGACCTATCTTTTTAAAATAAAATTCGGAGCCTGAAACTTTTGAATCGACTTTTTTAATATCCATTAGGAAGCCCTCCCAATGCGACCTTGACGCAAGGCTTCCACAACTTGTTCTTTAGCGCCGTCGGCAACAATTTTGCCCGCATCTATAACAATAATGCGATTCACCAACTCAAGCAGTGAGGTTCGGTGCGTAATCACCAACAAGGTTTTACCGTGCGAATATTCGGCAATATTGCGTTTGAAATCTTCTTCGCTGGAGTGATCCATAGAGCCCGTCGGCTCATCAAACAAAAGGATTGCGGGGTCATTTAATAAAGCGCGCGCAATAGTGACACTTTGACGCTGCCCACCCGAGAGCAACTGCCCGTGCTCACCGACTGGCATCGCTAAACCGGAAGGATGTTGATTCACAAACTCGGTCAAGCCACTTAAACGAACCGCTTCTAGCAAAGCTTCATCGCTAACATGGCCAGCGCCCATAGCAATATTGTCGCGCAGGCTACCAAAAAATAAATTTACATCTTGCGAGACATAACCAATATTGCGTCGCAATTCTGCGGGGTCTAACTGGCGAATATCTATGCCATCAATTAATACTGTACCTTCACTTGGCTCATATAACCCCGCGATCATTTTTTCTAAGGTGGTTTTACCCGAACCGTTACGACCAAGAATGGCAACTCGTTCACCCGGATTAATTTTGAAAGAAATATTACGCAAAACTTCGCGCTCATCATTCGGATATTGAAAGCCGACTTGTTTAAACTCAATTCCACCCTGTAACCGCGTACGACTAATCCAGTTAGAACCTGCTGGGCGATCCACCGGCGTCTTCATGACCTCATCTAAATTCGCTAAGGCAGTTGCCGCTTGGTGATATTGCATTAGCAAGCCAGCGGTTTGGCTGATTGGCCCCATAACACGCGCAGATAACATGTAGCACGCGATCAAACCACCTTGCGTTAAATTGCCATCAATAATTTGGTAAACACCCACGATAATAATAATCACCGATACAATTTGTTGCACCCAAGCTGTGCCTGCGCCAACACTGCCCGACAACATGCGCATTTTTACCGAAACCCGTGAAAGCAATAGCGTTGTTTGCTCCCATATAGCTTGCATGCGGCCTTCAGCACCGGTGGTTTTTAAGGTTTCAAGCCCTTGCAAACTTTCCACTAGAATTGCGTTGCGTTGCGCGGCTGCTTGCATAGAATTATCGGATAGGCTGCGCATTTTATGTTGCACTGCAGCCGCATAAATTAATGCGGCGACAATGCCAAATAGAATAGGAAATACTAATGGCCACGAAATAATGAGAATGACCACAGTAAACAATAAAACGAAAGGGAGATCGACAAAGGCCAACACAGTAGCTGAGCTAATAAAACCGCGTATAGCCTCAAACGATTGCAAACTTGATGCATAAGAACCCACCGAAATGGGCCGCTGGGCGAGCTTCATTCCTAAGACTCGCTCCATAATGGTTGCAGACAAGGTAATATCCGTTCGGCTTGCCGCTAAATCCACAAACCATGCGCGCATCATCCGCAAACCAAAATCAGCACTGATCATTAAGACTATACCTAGCGACAAAACCCAGAGCGTATCAGTAGCGTGATTTGGCACTACCCGGTCGTAAACGTTCATGACAAATAAAGGCGAAGCCAA
>DAOORH010000553.1:0-1742 GCA_035389145.1 Cellvibrio sp. | reverse complement strand
GCTCGATCACCTTAATTTGAGTGTGCAGGATGCAAAAATTTATAGCTCTAATTCTGGCTATACCATTGATACCTTTTTTGTACTCAATCAGGACGGAAAACCTCTGGGCAGCAACCCAACACTGTTGAAAAAAATCCAGCAGACATTGCAAGAAGAATTACGCTTAGCCGATAACTATTCCGAAGTTATCAGCCGTCGCACACCGCGCCGCTTAAAATATTTCGCTATGCCAACACGCACCAATCTAAGTCACGACACAGTGCGTAATTGCAGTGTATTGGAAGTCATTACACCAGATCGCCCTGGCTTGTTGGCATCTATTGGCCGTATCTTTATGCAATTTGAAATTCAATTGTTGAATGCCAAAATCGCCACCTTGGGCGAGCGCGTAGAAGATATATTCTTTATTGTGGACAACAACGGGCAGCCTTTATTGAATAACGAGCTTGCTGAAAATCTCCAACGCGAAATTCGCGAACAATTAGATAAACGTGTGGATTTGCATTAATCCAAAATATAATGAATTAAAAATATGAACCCAGATTTAAATCTATTGCACCCCTATCCTTTCGAAAAGCTCGCTGCGCTTAAGGCCGCCGTAACGCCGCCCGCAGAATTGAACGATATTATGCTTTCCATTGGCGAACCCAAACACGAACCACCTGCGTTTGTGTTAGATACTTTAGTGAAAAATCTCAGTAAATTATCTAACTACCCAACCACCAAAGGCATTCCCGAATTGCGTGAAGCCATTGCGACTTGGGCAAGCAATCGTTTCAAATTAAAGGTTGGAACATTTACAGCAGACAAACATGTATTACCCGTAAATGGCACACGCGAGGCATTGTTTGCTTTTGCGCAAGCAATTGTGGATAGAACTAAACCTAACCCAATCATTCTATCGCCTAATCCGTTTTACCAAATTTATGAAGGCGCAGCGATTTTATCGGGAGCAGAGCCTTATTTCTTAAACTGCACACCACATAACAATTTCATCCCCGACTTCGCTGCAGTACCAGAAGAAGTTTGGCAGCGCACGCAATTACTCTTTATCTGCTCACCCGGCAACCCTACGGGCGCAGTAATAACGAGTGCGCAATTGAAAGACTTGATTATACTGGCCGATAAATACGACTTTGTTATTGCATCCGACGAATGCTACTCAGAACTTTATTTTGACGAATCCAATCCACCAGTGGGCTTATTACAAGCCTGTGCAGAACTAGGCCGCGATGACTTTTCTCGTTGTGTTGTTTTTCACAGCTTATCAAAACGCTCTAACCTGCCCGGATTGCGCTCTGGCTTTGTGGGCGGCGACGCTAAAATTCTGGATAAGTTTTTGTTGTACCGCACCTACCATGGTTGCGCTATGCCGGTACCCACGCAATTAGCAAGCGTGGCCGCATGGAAAGATGAAACTCACGTTATTGAAAACCGTGAAGCCTATCGCCAAAAATTTGATGCGGTATTAGAGATACTCGATGGCGTTGTGGATGTAAAAAAACCGGATGCCAGCTTTTACCTTTGGCCAAAAACGCCCATTAAAGGCGAGCTGTTTGCACAACAATTATTCGCCGCGCAAAAAGTGACTGTGTTGCCAGGCAGCTATTTAGCGCGCGAAGCTGAAGACATAAACCCCGGCGAAGATTATGTACGCATGGCGTTGGTAGCACCTCTGAATGAATGCATTCAAGCGGCAGAGCGCATTAAGGCATTTGTGCAATCGCTATGATGGAAGCAAA
>DAOORH010000552.1:0-1772 GCA_035389145.1 Cellvibrio sp. | reverse complement strand
GCAGGCAAGAGTGCGTCAATTGAAATAGCGACAATCGACATTAAGAGCGCAACGAGTAGCGTGAACTCTTGGGTGGAAATTTTGGAATTGCTTGAGGTCATTGTATAAATCCGGTGTCTAGCGGGCGAGCTATAGGGAAAGCTATTTCAAAATAACCTTATTGGCCTATAGGTGAAAATTACTAAAATAGTCGAATGGTGTTGCGCGGAATCGACGGCAACTTAAAAAATAAGCGATACTCACTTGGCACTATTGGAGCGAGAGCAGGCATGCACCCTTACCCACAAGGTTATCGCCGCGTAGCCGATGGCGATACTATCAAAGACGGCGATATAGCACTCGGCAAAATCATCGCAAGCTGCGGTCGGGAGAGTTACGGCTGGAAAAATGTCGCCCCGTTTTTGATTGGGCAAGAGTTTTTTGAGGGTGCGCTAGAGCTGGGTCACCCGAGTGTGTTGTTGCGGAAGCTTGAGACTGAAAAAGTCTAAGGCAAGTGGGTGGCGTTTAACTATACTGATCACTTCTTGAACTGAGTTCTCTTCATGGTCATTGGCGATTTCCTAGGCTATTCCTCGTACGGGCAGGGTTCTGTGTATGCACAGCGCCCAACCCCTGCGCGGCCAGCCGTTACATTGGATGCCGAGCCAGACCCCAAAACCCCCAATCAATACGCGGTGCAAACCAAACCGCAAGTTATCCCGCCGCCCGAGCGACCCAGCGACGCCAAATCCTCTGGCAAAAAAGCCAACCAAAATAATGACCCCGTCAGCCGTGTATTTTTAGCGGTGGAGAATTATCAACCGACTTACCACCGCATCGACATCAAAGTTTAAGTCGATTATTTGCTCGTCGGATCCATCAGCCGATCAACTTCCTTTTTTACCACCAAATAACACTCGCACACACGGCGTTCTAATACCTTGCGATCGAGGATAGAGATATGCCCGCGGCGATAATTAATGCAGCCCGCCTGTTGTAAATTGCCCGCTGCTGTAGTGACGCTTTCGCGGCGTACGCCGAGCATATTGGCGACCAATTCCTGCGTCATAATCAATTCGCCGGAGGGAATGCGGTCTAGGGTGGTCAGCAGCCAGCGCGATAATTGTTGCTCTATAGAGTGATGGCGATTGCAGGCTGAGGTTTGGGATACTTGCGTAAGAAGTGCCTGGGCGTAGCGCAGCAACATGCGCTGAAATGATCCGGTGCGTTTAAATTCTGTGAGTAGTAAATGGCGTTCAAGCCGATAAGCTTGACCCGCGGTTTGCACCATGGCGGAACTGGGTGTGGTGTTGCCGCCCATAAACAGCGAAACGCCCACCATACCTTCGTTGCCTACACCCGCAGTTTCTACCGACGCACCAGACTCTGTCACGTAGTGCAGCGAGATAATCGCACTGGTGGGAAAATAGGCGTAGCGCATTTGCTCGCTCGGCTCGTACAGCATGGTGCCGAGTTTTAGCGGTACCAATTCCATGTGTGCCAGCAATTCTTGGAGTTCTGCGGCGGGTAGGGCAGCCAATAAATGGTTCTGCACTTCGCCGTTAGTTGTGAGTGTTGGCATGGCGTTACTCTGGTTGTGGTGCAGCGGTTTCAGGATTCATCGGCTTGCACTCAATACCTATACCTCGATAGCCCATAAAGCGACAGGCCTGATCAAATATAGGTTCGCCGCTCACGCGAAAATGTTGTACGTGGCCGCTGCTATTGATTCGGCTAAAGGCAAAATCTAAAAAGGGCTGGCGCGCATCTATGGTTTGTTGCAGCAGTTCGCG
>DAOORH010000551.1:0-1806 GCA_035389145.1 Cellvibrio sp. | reverse complement strand
GTTTTTTCATCTAAATCTTGGCGAATATTGAGCGTAATACCCACGCTAATTTCTTTCGCGGCTTTTACGCGCTGGCCATCGCAATGGACTTTACCGCCTTCGATGGCCTGTTTGGCAAGATTGCGGGTTTTAAAAAAGCGTGCGGCCCATAGCCATTTATCGAGGCGCACTTTGGATTCGAGGTAAGGCTTAAACATTAATCTATCTTCAAGTGAATTAAGCGGGCGGCATAATCTCATCAAAATGATGTATCGCAGGAAATGCATCCATTTTGCGCGCAATTTGGCTATCGGGTTGATGAATGCCAATCAGGTATTTAATGCCAAAGGTTTTGGCTGACTCCAAGATGCGGGCGGTATCGTCAATAAACAAGGTGCGCGCGGGGTCAAAATGTTCACGCGCTTGCAGCGCATGCCAAAATTCTTGCGCCTCTTTGGGCTGATTGAATTCGTGGGATGAAATAATAATATCCAAATCCCTATCAATTTCAGTCACTTCGAGTTTGAGCGACAGGCTTTGCGGGTGCGCATTGGTCACCAGCAAACATTTTTTGTGCAGCTTGCGCAGGCGCGTTAAGAACTCTTTTACGTGGGGGCGAATTTGAATTTTGTGTTTAATTTCGGATTTAAGGCTGCGAACATCAACATCCAACTGGGTTGACCAAAACTCCAAACAGTACCACTGTAAAGTGCCTTCGTATTGGCTGATATTTTCATTCAAACGTTGTGTGGCTGTGGCAAAATCCACTTTATGAATTTCGGCGTAACGTTTGGGCAGGTGTTCCAACCAAAAATAGTTGTCGAAATGGAGGTCTAGTAGTGTACCGTCCATGTCCAGTAAGACGGTGTCTATCTGGTTCCAGTCCACAAGATCCACGAGATGTGCGGTCATAAAAAATCGTCGTCAGTCAAAGAGGGCAGTATGCCGACAAAACCTGAGATATTAAAGCGCGAAACCGTGATGCGTAGCCGACTGTTCCGCGCTGACCAAATCCATTTGCGCTTTAGCAACGGCGAAGAGCGTCACTATGAAAAGCTGGTGGGCGGCGGTAGTGGTGCGGTGTTGATTGTGCCGGTATTGAATGACGATACCCTGTTACTGGTGAGGGAATACGCCGTTGGCCTTGAGGATTATCACTTGGCCTGCCCCAAAGGTGCTATCGACCAAGGCGAAAGTATTCTGGATGCTGCCAATCGCGAGCTAAAAGAAGAGGTTGGCTACGGCGCGCGCAAGCTCACCTTTTTGAAGAAAGTTCACCTGTCTCCTTCTTATATGGAACACGGAATCAATATTGTCATTGCGCAAGACCTCTACCCCGAAAGCTTGGTGGGCGATGAACCAGAACCTATAGAGGTGGTGCAATTACCTTTGGCAGATCTAGCTGATTTTTGCTTACGAGCTGATGTCTGTGAAGGCCGCAGTATTGCCGCGCTATTTTTGGTGCGTGAATGGCTGGCGAAGAGTGAAAATCGGGTATGAGTTTGAGTGTCGATCAAGTCTTTACAGCTCAGCTTATCGCCATTGCCCGCGCCGCTGGCGATGCGATATTAGCGATTTATCACGCCCCAGAAACCGCCAATATTCAAATTAAAAGCGATGACTCTCCACTTACCGCTGCCGATTTGGCTGCGCATAACCTTATTTCCAGCGAGCTGCCCAAGCTGCTCGAGGTGCCGGTACTTTCCGAAGAGTCGGTCTTGCTCAGTTTTGCCGAACGCAAAGCTTGGTCAACTTACTGGTTGATTGATCCGCTCGATGGCACTAAAGAATTTATCGCTCGCAATGGCCAGTTCACCGTCAATATCG
>DAOORH010000550.1:0-1809 GCA_035389145.1 Cellvibrio sp. | reverse complement strand
TAAAATGGCGATGATTTACCCCATAGTGCTTCTTTTAGTGAGTTTAGGGGTGATTACCGCGCTTATGGCTTTTGTGGTGCCTAAGTTGGTGGGGATTTTTGAACACAGCCGCCACGAGCTACCGGCACTGACCAAGCTGTTAATTGCGGGCAGTAACTTTATTGTTAACTACGGCGTGTTTGTGATTTTGGCCATTTTCGGCATCGTCATTGGCATGCGTAAATTACTTAAAGTGGAAGCCAATTTGCGTGTGTGGCATCGCATGCAATTGAAGTTGCCTGTTATTGGCGAGTTGGTACGGCAGATTAACGCGGCGCGTTTTGCGGCGACTTTGAGTTTATTGTCGTCCAGCGGGGTGCCCTTATTGCAGGCACTCAGTATTGCCGGGCAGGTGATGAGCAACCGCATTTTGCAAGATTCCTGCGAGCAAGTGGTTGGGGCTGTGCGCGAGGGTAGTAGCTTGGCGCGCGCCATGGAAAATGCGGGCACTTTCCCTCCCTTATTGGTACAGCTGGTTTCCAGTGGTAAAGCCAACGGCACTTTGGCGCAGCAATTAGATAATGCCGCCAAAGACCAAGAGCGCGAGTTGGAAATGGTGTTAGGTATGGCGATGGGGTTATTGGAACCCCTCACTATTGTTTTTATGGGAGCCTCGGTGTGCGTGATCGTTATGGCGATTTTGCAGCCGATCTTCCAAATGAATCAGCTTGTTTAATCGCAAGCGATGTTTTTAATCTTATGTTTCAGGAGTAGATATGCGTAATTTAAAACTGCACTCGATGGGAGCCCAAGCCCGTCAAAGCGGCTTCACCCTTATCGAAATTATGGTGGTGGTAATTATTATCGGGCTCTTGGCCAGTGTGGCTGTACCCGCCGTATTGGATCGCGTAGACGAATCCCGCATACAAAAAGCCAAGGCCGATTTTAAGCAGCTGCAAACAGCACTTAAGCTCTACAAAATCGACAACTTTGTTTATCCCTCGGGCGAGCAAGGCCTTGAAGCTTTAGTGACTAAACCTAGCTTGGCGCCGGTGCCACGTAACTGGAAATCCAGCGGTTATATTGAACAATTGCAGATGGATCCTTGGGGTCGCCCTTATTTGTACATGAGCCCCGCTGAAGGCGGCCGTGAGTATGATATTTACACCTTGGGTGCCGATGGCGTGAGCGGCGGGGAAGGCCCAGCTGCCGACTTGAGCATTTGGACACAAGCGGAAAAAACTGAGTAACCTGCGGCAATTCTGGTGCGCAACTACGGGCGAATGCAGGGTTTTACCCTGATTGAAATCCTTATAGTGGTGTTTATCATCGGCCTAACGGCGAGCGTTATATCGCTCTCAATGGGCGGTGATGATGAAAAGGATAGCGCGCCCTACCAAGAGACGCAGACGCTCTTGCAGGCTATCGCCTTTGTTAGTGAGTACTCAGCACTTAATGGCGAGGTTATCGCTATGTTTGTCAGCCAGAAAGAATCGGAGGATGAACTGAATAACCACTGGTGCTACACCTGGAAACGCTTTCGCGATAATGGTTGGGGCGAACTGCCAGACGATATCCTCAGTGAACACTGCATGCCGAGTAATGTGGTGTGGGAGTTAGAGATTGAGGGGCGTGTTTATGTCTACGACCCCGATTTAGAAATCCAGCCGCCCGTATTAGTATTCTCTCCGAGTGGTGAAGCGACTCCCGTGGAGATGGCGCTGTTTGATTCGATTGCCAGTGAAGGTGCCCAGCATATTGAGATTGACATGATGGGCGCTAGCCGTTGGGTGGAGCAAGATGAAGCGCGCGATGAAAAATAGGCCCATG
>DAOORH010000549.1:0-1835 GCA_035389145.1 Cellvibrio sp. | reverse complement strand
ATAGCTATCGCTATTTAGCCGAATCAATTCGCATGCACCCCGATCAAGAAACCTTGAAAGAGATGATGAAAAACGCCGGTTTTGTTAACACAGAATTCACCAACATGACTGGCGGCATTGTGGCGCTGCATAAAGGTTTTAAGCCTTAACCCAAAAGCTGCTTTGAATTTTATATTACGAGAACCGTACCATGGATCCTATGCTCAGCACCGCCGCGCTCGCCAGCGCTGAAAAAGTCATTAACGCTGCGCTCGCTTATGATCCCGCTTCGCGTATCGCCTTGGCAGAGCTTAGCCCGCAAGTATTAGCCGTACACATTAGTGCGCCGGATTTTAAAGTCTTTGTTGTGCCCTGCGCAGAAGGTATTGAGTTGTACGGTCACTACGAAGGCGAAATTACCACACAACTAGAAGGCACTCTGCCCGCACTCTTAAGTCTTATTAAAAGTGATCGCTTAAATTTAAAAGATAGCGGCGTGCAATTGTTTGGCAGCACCAGTTTTTTAGCAGAGCTGCAAAAGATTTTAAAAAATCTGGATATCGACTGGGAAGAAATGCTCAGTCAAATTTTTGGGGACATTATTGGCCACCAAGGCGCAGAATTAATTCGCAGTAAAATGTCGTGGACCAAAGATCGCGTTAGCAATATTCAACGCCTCACCAGCGAATTTCTCACCGAAGAATTGCGCGTATTACCCAGCAAACCCGAACTCGCTTTTTTTAATGCGCAGGTGGATGAATTAAAGCTGGGCGCAGATCGCGCAACCGCGCGCATAGAACAAATTCTCGCGCGCATTGAGCGCCAAAGTACACAGCCGCAGGCTGCACAACAGGAATAATAACTCGTGACTGTTTTTTTCCGTTTTATCACCATCCTTCGCGTTTTTTTACGTTACCGCTTAGATGAACTGATTCCTCAAGAACATTTGCCATTACGTGCAAAACTCTTGCTACTGCCGTGCAGATTATTTGGTTCATCTACACTCAGCCGTGGTGAACGCTTACGCCGCGCCTGCGAAGAATTGGGGCCAATCTTTGTAAAGTTCGGCCAGTTGCTTTCCACGCGCCCAGATTTAGTACCTGACGATATCGTTGCCGAGTTAAATTATTTACAAGACCGTGTTGCTCCCTTCCCTAACGATGAGTTCCGCCGCATTGTAGAAAGCTCTTTAGGCGCATCGGTAGACTCAATATTTAGCAGCTACGACCAAGAGCCACTGGCGTCGGCGTCTGTTGCACAAGTACACGCTGCCACCTTAAAAAATGGCAAGGCAGTAGTGATTAAAGCGATTCGCCCGAATATTGAAAAGATTATCGCGCAAGATGTCGCCCTACTCCTAAAACTCGCACGCCTGCTAGAAAAATACAGTGAAGATGGCCGCCGCTTGCGCCCTGTAGAAATCGTGCAAGATTATCGCAATACAATTTTTGATGAACTCAACTTACAAAAAGAAGCCGCCAACGCATCACAATTGCGCCGCAACTTTGCCAATTCAAATTCGCTCTATGTACCAGAAATTTATTGGGACTATACACGCAACAATGTAATGGTCATGGAGCGCATTTATGGCATTCCAGTTACCAATATCGATGAACTTAAAGCGCAACATACCGATATGAAAAAGCTGGCTGAACGCGGTGTGGAGATTTTTTTCACACAAGTGTTTGACCACAACTTTTTCCATGCGGACATGCACCCCGGCAATATTTTTGTTTCAAGAGAAAACCCGGCACTGCCACAATATATCGCGGTCGATATGGCAATAGTTGGCTCACTCACCCGCGAAGATCAATATTATCTAGCGCGCAATTTGCTCGCCATGTTTCGCCGCGATT
>DAOORH010000548.1:0-1854 GCA_035389145.1 Cellvibrio sp. | reverse complement strand
TGTTGTGGTGGAAATGGAATCCCGTCGTCGAAACAAATTTCATGGAAATTCGTTTGGATGAGCTTCAAGAAAAGAATCCCCAAGCCAAATTGCAGTATCAATGGGTGCCCTACGAAAAAATATCTCTAAATTTAAAGCGTGCAGTGGTCGCGGCAGAAGATGATAAGTTTATGGAGCACAGTGGGTTTGATTGGGCGGGCATTGAATACGCACTCAAGAAAAATCAACGCAAAGGCAAGAAGGTTGCTGGTGGTTCCACCATTACCCAGCAGCTCGCCAAGAATTTATTTCTATCGCCTTCGCGTTCTTATTTTCGCAAGCTTGAAGAAGCGGTTATCACCGTTATGATTGAATCTCTGTGGGATAAGCGCCGCATTCTGGAGGTTTATCTAAATGTAGTCGAGTGGGGTGGCGGAGTCTTTGGCGCAGAGGCTGGTGCGCACCGTCACTTTGGGCAATCAGCCGCATCCCTTAGCACGCATCAAGCCGCGCGTATGGCGGTCATGTTGCCAAGCCCGCGTCGCTTTGAAAAGCGCTTTCCCGCTTACGTCACGGAGCATGCGCAATCGGTTCAGCAGCGAATGAACTACTCCAGCGTGCCGCGTTAGTTTGGTCAGTGTGCCCCGCTAGATTTGCCGGTTTGGCTCTTTTCTGTACAAAGACACCCTAATTCTTATGGTTTTAAAGCGGTTCTTGTGGTTCTCGCTAGCGGCCGCTTAGGCTATAATCGCGAGCTTTTTCTGGGTTTAAGCTCTGAAAATGGGTTTGAATCGTCGTTTGATCTTGTGGTTAGAGTTATCTTGAGAGTTAGCAATGCCTATTTATGAGTACCAATGTGAGTCCTGCGGTCACGCATTAGAAGCTTTACAGCGCCTAAGTGATCCGCTCTTGGTTGATTGCCCCGCCTGTAACAAGCCCGCCCTGAAGAAACAAATCTCGGCAGCAGGTTTTCGCTTAAAAGGTGGCGGTTGGTACGAAACTGATTTTAAATCTGGTAACAAAAAGAATTTAGCGGGTGATGCCAGCGGCGGGGCTTCAGCTCCAGCCAGCGCACCTGCGGCCGCTACTCCGGCGCCAAAAGCCAAAGCGGCTGACTAAGTTTTCCTATAGATAGTACTTTTATTTAAATAACATTTTTCATTTTAAACAGGAACGCCCTATGCGCAGCCAATACTGTGGCGCTTTAAATGCCGCTCATATCGATCAAGAAGTCACCCTGTCAGGTTGGGTGGATCGTCGTCGCGATCACGGTGGTGTGATCTTTATTGACCTGCGCGACCGCGAAGGTATTGTGCAAGTGGTGTTTGATCCAGATACTAAAGAAAATTTCGCCTTGGCGGACAAAGTTCGCGGCGAATACGTTTTGCAAGTGACCGGTAAAGTGCGCGCTCGTGCGGCGGCAGCTGTAAACCCAAATATGGCCAGCGGTGAGATTGAAGTTTACGGCACCGCGCTGACAATTTTGAATGAAGCTGAAACTATTCCATTCCCATTAGATTCGTTTTCAAACGTGGGTGAAGACGTTCGTTTGAAATATCGCTTCCTCGATTTGCGCCGTTTGGAAATGCAAAAAAGTTTGCGTTTCCGTTCTAAAGTGACCAGCGCAATCCGTAATTATTTAGATCGCAATAACTTTTTAGATATCGAAACACCAATTTTGACTCGTGCAACACCAGAAGGCGCTCGCGATTATTTGGTGCCATCGCGCACTCACGAAAATAAATTCTTCGCCTTGCCACAATCACCACAATTGTTTAAGCAATTGTTGATGGTTGCAGGTTTTGATCGTTACTACCAAATCGCAAAATGCTTCCGCGATGAAGATTTGCGCGCAGATCGTCAACCAGAATTTAC
>DAOORH010000547.1:0-1872 GCA_035389145.1 Cellvibrio sp. | reverse complement strand
TCAATCGTTTGTGTAAGTGCCGCTGCTATTTTTTTCGCCGCCGATTCTTTTTCTTCTTTACTCGCATCAGGCTTGGCCGCCATTTTCTTAACTTCATCGGCCGTTAAAGGTTCAGAGACTCCCCACACGTTACTTTCAAAACTTAGCTTCGCCCATTCGCGCATCATAGGTGCGACTAAACGATAGTATTGGGCAAAACTTTCAATGGTTTCGTCATCGTACTTATTCGCACCCAAGGGATAGTTTACATAGTCTGAATCATCCATACCGAAGGGAGCAAAACCAATTCCACCACGCCCTAATGTATCGAACAAGTAGCGGGCATAAGGTTGGCTGTTGCCAATTTCAGGCACGAATAATGGATTTTTGGGGCTGCTATATTGTTCAAGCCATTTCAACACGGTTTTATGATCTGGATTATAAATATCAGGTGAGAGCGCGTCTAAATGAGGTGCTGCCGCTTGCCAAATATGAATCACATTGTCGGTAGCGCCGCCCTTCTCCCAAAAGGTAGGATTAAAAGGATCGCGCAGTGCAACATTGGTATACATAGGTAGCGCTTTAATGGCTTTCCCCTCTCTGGCTAACTCTTCACAAAACTTAGCGATGTAATAAGCATGAAAAAATTCATCGGCATCTTTACCAAATACTTCTGGCCAAGTACCTGATGGCACGCCAATTTTTTTCACCAGCTCTGTGGGAATAGGTGAATTAAATACTTTATTGGCCATAGCCGAGTAATCGCGATCAGCCCCCCAAGTGCCCGCTTCATTTTGCACTTGCACCATGATGACGGTATTTTGTTCATCGAATTTTTTGAGGTGCGTCATTAATTGCAAGAATGCTTTTTTATCTGCTGCAAGAGTATTTTCCCCTAAGGGTGAAAGCGAATTCAAAGTGTCACCCGTTTTAGTGACTACGCGCGGGAAACGCTCATTGTTTAACTTCACCCACGCTGGCGTATAGTGTGGCGCATTATTTTTCCATGTGCCAAACCATAGCAAGACTAAACGCGCATTGTGTTCACGCGCCTCTTTTAATAAAACATCAACATAGGAAAAATCAAACTTGCCTTCAGTCGGTTCAATCTGTTCCCATGCCACAGGAATTTCCAAGGTATTGGCATGCAACTTGTGAAAGCTGGGCCACACCAAGGGTAAAGCATTAGGATAATTACTGGAGTTATGAGCTTGCATACCCAGCATCAAAAAAGGAGCACCGTCCACCATAAGTGCATGCTTACCATTTTTGGTGACTAGCTCTGGTAGTTGTGCTGCATTCGCCACAACCGTACAGCTAATAAGTAAGACACCAACAATAGAAACATTCTGAATAAGTTTTTGGATGATTGTTTTCAACCATACGTTTTGGTGATTCATAAGATGTCTCTGCCATTAATTTTTTTAGAAATTTGCTTTATAAATTTAACTTAAATAATTTTATCAAAAATTTATCACCACAAAGGATTTTTGCCAGGTAAATAAGTGTCAATATAAAATAAACCTTGCATCACTTCCGCAATGCAAGGTTTATAGTGGCCACTAAATAACTAATTAAAAATTAGAAATTAGAAATTAGCTCTGAAGGTTACAGAGTAACGAGCGTCTTGTGCATACACATATGCTACGTGATCACCCGGTTTATTCTGATTCATAATACCTACCGTATTTTCTTTGGTTAAATTACTAGCCTCTAAATTGATCGAGTAATTTTCCATGAAGGTATAACCAATAGATGCATCCAATTGACCATAGTCATCATTGTAGATTGGCAACCACCAACTCTTATCACCTTGGTCACCTGCACTGAAGCCATTCGAACCAACACCTACAAGATATTTGCTACGCCAGGTGTAAGCCAAACGCGCAGAAA
>DAOORH010000546.1:0-1876 GCA_035389145.1 Cellvibrio sp. | reverse complement strand
TGTCCTTCACGCAAGGCCAGTGTAAGCAACTCACCCAAAAATCGATTAATTTGGAGTTTTTCATCGGCGTGATACATGGCTCGATTGGGGTATTCGTAGCGCGGGCGCAAACGCTTATGCCCTTCCCACGCCAGCACTTCTGCCAATTTAGCATCGTGGTACATGCGTACGGTTAAGCGCGGCATTTGCAGCCAGCTAGAGGTTGCGGAAACAGATGTTTGGGTAATTTGCAATGTTGTGGTGTAGGGTGAACGCTCAAGTATACGAATTTGATTTAACCATTGCTGGTCACTACGGCTAATTAAAAACCGATAGGCATCGCCATCTTGAGCATCAATAGATTTCGAAAAATACTGTGTTAATAGTTTTTGTAACCGCAGATAATTAGTTTCACATTCCGCCATTTGCAAAGGCAAATCAACTTTATAACGTTCACGATAGGTAACGTAATCCGGTTGAGGCTTGGCGACACGCAATGTAAACATATTATTAACAGTAAGTGGGAAAGATGACGAATTAGCGACTTTAATGATTTAAAAGAATCAAACCGCACCTGAAGTGTTAGTCAGACTCCCGCTTAAGTCAATCGTCTAGCAGAATTTATTATGCGCCGTGATCTTTACGCAAGCGCGCGCGATTCATTTGTAACCACTGCAAGCAAATTAAAGCAGCAGCGTTATTAAAATGGCCGTTTAATAACTCAGCGAAAACATCATCTGCTGCAAAGCTATGCAAGCGAATGTCTTCGTTTTCGTCAGGTAAGCCATGAACACCACCTGCCTGGCTTAAATCACACAGGCCGCAAAACAAATAAAGTTTTTCGTCACTGCCGCCTGGGCTGGACAAAAAATTACAAATATATTCCATGTAGTAGGGATCTAAGGAAGCTTCTTCCAGCAATTCGCGGCGTGCAACTTCTTCTGCAGACTCACCGGCTTCTACCATTCCCGCAACCACTTCATAACACCAAGGGCCCGCCTCTTCAGCCATGGCGCCCACACGAAATTGTTCAATCATGCCGATTAAATCATGCACAGGATCATAAACCACCACGGCCACAGCATCACCGCGCACAAAAAGTTCGCGGCTCATGTCTTTGCTCCAACCGCCTTTAAATAATTTGTGGCGCAGCACTATTTTTTCTACACGAAAGAATCGCTTGTAGAGTTCTTCGCGCTGAACAACTTCAACATCATCGCGGTTAAATTCTGGTTTTTTTATCATGATTTTTGTATTGGAGTTAAATTTATTTTTAGTTGGATCTTGGTGTAAAAAAGAACCCCCTCCCAGCCTCCCCCTTGAAAAGCGGGGAGGGGCTAGAACTTCTCTCCGCTCAACTTCAGCTTAAACTGAAATTTATCCCAATATGTAAACACTCCATTAAATTGGGAGTACAGCTCCTCCCCCTTTTCAAGGGGGAGGTTGGGAGGGGGGTTCTTTCGGATTTAAACTTTATGATAAATCTCTGCACCCTGCTCTAAGAACTCTTTGGATTTCTGTTGCATCTCCGCTTCAACATCAATCATTTTAATAATGTCTTTCTCGCCAATAATAGAAATGTCTGTACCATTTTTAGCCGCGTAATCACGGACTTCCTGCGTGATTTTCATAGAGCAGAATTTCGGGCCACACATGGAGCAGAAGTGCGCAACTTTTGCTGAATCTTTCGGCAAGGTTTCATCGTGATAGGAACGCGCTGTATCTGGGTCTAAACCTAAATTGAATTGATCTTCCCAGCGGAATTCAAAGCGTGCTTTAGACAAAGCGTTGTCACGCAATTGTGCACCAGGGTGGCCTTTTGCCAAGTCAGCAGCGTGCGCCGCAATTTTGTAAGTGATGATGCCGTATTTAACATCGTCTTTATTCGGCAAACCCA
>DAOORH010000545.1:0-1877 GCA_035389145.1 Cellvibrio sp. | reverse complement strand
AGCGCTTCATCCACCGAGTTATCGATAATTTCTTGCGCAAGGTGATTGGGGCGCGTGGTTTCGGTATACATACCGGGGCGCTTTTTAACGGGGTCTAATCCCGTGAGTACTTCAATATCTTCTGCGGAATAATTTGCCATAGTCGTTTAGTTTTCTTCTTAAATTTATGTCGAGCGTAAAAACGCCAAGCCACTTTCTAAATATCGTTCAAAGCCTTGAAAGGCGTGATCGCCGCCCTGCTCTATCGTTTGTTTGCATCCAGCATATTTTTGTACAGAGTGGCGATAATCCAAAGTTTCATCGCTGGTTTGTACTAACAGCCAATAATTATCTAAGCGCTTAGGCTGTACATCAACTGCTTTAATCTCGTCGATATGGTGCTCCTGCAAAAAGTAAACATCATCCGAGTGATAGCTTTTCAACTCCATGCCCACATACTTGGGCATAAAGTCTTGCGGGTTTACTGCTGGGTTTATTAGCAGCGCACGCAAATTATATTTTTCCGCCAACCAAGTCGCCCAAAAACCACCTAGAGAGCTGCCCATTAAATACACTGGCTGCGGCAAAACTGACTCCACTAGTTGCTCAAGCAACTGCTGGGTTTCAGCGGGGTAAGGCGAAAGCTGGGGGCAATGATAGTCTATTTCGGGGTGATTGGCCGCAAGCCATGCTTGGGTTTGTTGCGCTTTGAAGGATGAAGGCCCACTGAGGAAACCGTGGATGTACAACAACGCTGCCATAGGGAATCAATAACCGGCGGATTTGTAGTCGATAACGTATTGCTTGCCAGTCACGCGCTCAACACCAGTGCTGAGCGTACCGTCGTCATGAAGATCAAACCAGCGGTAGCCGGGCATAAGGGTATCTACCGTAAAGTCATCACACAGGGGTTTGAACTGTACGCAGGTAGAAGGTGTGGCAATAAGTTCTACGCCATTGCGCTGACTGCTGTAATCCTGATGCACATGACCCCAGACAATCGCTCGCACATTGGGAAATCGGTCGATAACCGCAAAGAAGGCATCGGCATTGCGCAAAATGTATTGGTCAATCCATTTGCTGCCAACCAATACGGGTTGGTGATGCAACATCACCATAATGTGTTTGTCGGTATTGACACTGAGCATCTGCTCAAGATATTCCAGCTCATCCTGCTCAAAATTGCCGTGAACCTTAAAAGGAACAACAGAGTTAAGTAGCAAAATCAACCAATTACCCTGCTCTATTACACGCGCTTCCGGCGATTGAGGCAATTCAACACTGCCCATAATCTCCGCAGAGTCGTGATTACCGGGTAGCCAAGCCAAGGGTTCTGAGAAGTATTGACGAACAATGGAAACAAAGCGGCGATAGCAGGATTCATGACCAGCGCTGGCGATATCACCAGTGCAAACCATGTAATCAAAATTGGATTCTTTAGCGGCGATCAGCGATAAAACATCATGCAAGCTTTCATCGGTATTTAATCCAAGCAATGCTTCACTGGTCAGCGGGCCAAGGTGGCAATCACTGATTTGAATGAATCGCTTGGAATTAACACCCGTTTTTGCCACAGCAGCATCCGTCTCGCGGTTTGCTCTTCCTTAACCCTCACCATCAAGACAAAAGGTTATTAAGAAAAGAGACTTAAGAGAAAAAAGGTTAAGTGAGGGCAACGATAACCGTTAAATCGTATTAATTCCACCCTCCACTTCGCTTAAATCTGTTTTTTTAAGTAACAACAAACAAAATTAGATAAGAAGTGTGAAGGCGTTAGGAATTCTTACAAGCTATTAGAAGGCAATACAGATGGGAATCGGTTTAGACGAGGAAGATTGAATACTCGAAGGTGTCGCGCTAGGAGAGCTTTATAACTTCATCTGCTTGATGTCCTTCAC
>DAOORH010000544.1:0-1879 GCA_035389145.1 Cellvibrio sp. | reverse complement strand
CGGGTAAAACCATGCTTGCCAGCCGACTACCCGCCATTTTGCCAAGCTTAAACGAACGCGAAATGCTAGAAGTGGCCGCAGTGTATTCGGTGGCGGCGCAAACCCACCATCAATCGTGGCGCACTAGACCATTTCGTGCACCGCACCATACTGCATCGGCAATTGCGTTGGTTGGAGGCGGGAGTAATCCCAAGCCAGGAGAAATTTCACTCGCACATTGTGGCGTTTTATTTTTGGATGAGCTCCCTGAGTTTTCACGCCAAGTGCTAGAAGTTTTACGTGAACCCTTAGAAAGTGGTGAAGTGCGAATTTCACGCGCAAAAACGCAAGCAACTTTTCCAGCCCGGTTTCAATTAATCGCCGCGATGAACCCTTGTCCGTGCGGGTACTATGGAAATAATGATGATCGCTGTCGCTGCACTATCGACCAGGTACGTCGTTATCGCGACCGTATTTCAGGTCCGATGCTCGATAGAATAGATATGCACGTACCTGTGCGCGCGCTGAAACAAGGCGAACTACACAGTAAAAGCGATGGCGATACCAGTGAACTAATCCGCGCGCGAGTAGAACAAACGCGCGCACGACAAATTGCAAGACAGGGTAAAGCTAACAATTTACTGAGTGCGCCGGAATTAGAAAAATATTGTGAATTAAAGGATGGTGACAAAGCCTTACTCGAACTCGCAATCACTAAGATGGGTTTATCAACTCGCGCTTACCACCGTGTATTAAAAGTAGCGCGCACGCTAGCGGATATGCAAAATAAAATACACCCTGACACCGAAAATATTAGCGAAGCGCTGAGCTATCGCACTCTTGATCGTCAATAAGAGGATCGGGAACAACTGAATCATCCAATTGATATTGTGCAAGCGTGCCGCAAACATCTTCCAGTGATTGCGGCGGCGCGAAGAAATAGCCTTGCATTTGGGTGCAGCCAGATTCGTGGAGCCAACGTTTTTGCTCAAGCGTTTCTACACCCTCCGCCACAACAATTTTGCCAAGGTTATGCGCAAGCGTAATCATAGCGGCCACCAAACGGCGGTCGCTGGCATTGCGCTGCAACTCTGTTAAAAGTCGCGAGGCTAATTTTACCGAACTAATCGGCAAGCGTTGTAAATGTAAAAACGATGAGCTGCCGGTACCAAAATTATCTAACGCAAAATTGATCCCAAAAAATGCTAGGGGGCGCATACATAAGCTCACCAAATCAATATTTTCCATAAAGGATGATTCAGTCAATTCAAATTCAATATCCCCCGCCTGAATATCGTAATCTTCAAAAATACTCGCTATTTCATGCACCAAACGCTCATCTTTAAACTGCCGCATAGACAAGTTAATCGCCATGGTGATGCTATTACCGAAACGCGCATGAATCACTTTTAAATCGCTGCAGGCTTGGCGAATCGCCCAATAACCTATAGCGGTTATTAAACCCGTATCCTCCGCTGACGCAATAAAATCGCCCGCATTTAACACGCCCAGCTCAGGGTTATCCCAACGCAAGAGCGATTCAACCGCAACAATTTTTTGGGTATCTACATCAACACGCGGCTGGTACTGCAAAAAGAATTGATTCTTCTTCAGTGCTTTTCGTAAGCTAGATTCCATACGCAACTGACGACGAACATTTTTGTTCATCGCATCGGTAAAAAAACAAAAGCTACTGCCTTCGTCTTGCTTGGCCTTGTACATGGCCATGTCGGCATTTTTCAATAAGCTTTCTGCATCGCGCCCAGCTTGCGGATAAATTGCAACGCCAATACTGCATCCGACCACCACTTCATAACCATTTATTTCCGCAGGCTCGGAGAGTAGTGCAATTATTTTTTCGGCAATATGAGCAACATCTGTATGGCTTTCTATGTGGGAA
>DAOORH010000543.1:0-1886 GCA_035389145.1 Cellvibrio sp. | reverse complement strand
CGCAGCCCTATTCTTGGCAAGCCAATGGCAATGATGTTGTTGAATGCAAACTGCACAGTCACTATTTGCCATTCACGCACCAAAAATTTGCCTGAATTAATTAAACAAGCCGACATTATTGTTGGCGCAGTTGGCAAACCAGAGTTTATTAAAGCCGAGTGGATTAAAGATGGTGCTGTTGTCGTAGATGCGGGCTATCACCCCGGTGGTGCGGGCGATATCGAATTAGCACCGCTAGTTGATCGCGTAGCGGCTTACACGCCAGTTCCTGGTGGCGTTGGGCCAATGACAATCAACACCTTAATTTATCAAAGTGTTGATTCCGGCGAGAAAAAAATGAAAGCTGCCGCGAATAAATAAATTCAAATTAGGATTCAAAAACAGGCGCTTTCATAGCGCCTGTTTTGTTTACACCTAGAAACCTTTGTACGAAAGACAATTCTCCTGAGCAAGTAGCGATTTATGATTCGAAACCCTAGAGGCATGGATGCCGACAGGGAGCTACAGGGATGTATTCATGCGATTTCGAATCATGAAGCGGTGCTTGCGATAAGCGCGCAATTCGTGCGAAGACCTCCACTACTGTTATGGTGATATGAACGAACCACTCGACATAATTTATCGCGATAAATTTTTAGTGGCGATTAACAAGCCTAGCGGTTTGTTAGTGCATCGCAGCGCTATTGATCGCCATGAAACTCGCTTTGCGATGCAAATCTTGCGCGATCAAATTGGCCAGCATGTATTTCCGGTTCATCGCTTAGATAAACCCACATCGGGCGTTTTAGTTTTTGCGTTAAGTGCAGAAATAGCCGCACTTATGGGGAATATTTTCACCGAGCATCGCCTGCAAAAAACTTATGTTGCGATCGTTCGTGGAATATCCCCAGAATATCAGTTGCTTGATTATCCACTGATTGAAGAACTGGATAAATATACTGACAAGCAAGCGCGCAATCCAGAACCAAAACCAGCAGTAACAGAATTTTTTCGGCTTGCCGACGTTGCGCTCCCCTATTCGGTGGATAAATATCCTGAAAGCCGTTACTCATTGGTTAAATGCGTGCCGCAAACGGGGCGAAAGCATCAAATACGTCGCCATTTGAAGCACCTTAGCCACCCTATTATTGGGGATGCGAAACACGGCAAAGGCAATCACAATCGTTTTTTTCAGCAGACATTTAATGCGCATCGCTTATTGTTGGCTGCAACTGAATTGAGTTTTACACACCCGGTAACTCAGCGCGAATTAAGATTACTTGCACCGCTGGATGCAACCATGATGCAGCTTATTGAGCGCTTTGGTTGGTATAATGCAGTGCCGCACCACTGGCTGCCTCTGCCCCAACAAAATAAAGTTACAGTAGAATAAAACCTATGCGCCTTGATAAATTTATTGGCAACAATACCGAACTTAGCCGCACACAAATTCATATTGCGATTAAGCAAGGCTTAATTTTTATTAACGATAATCCCGTTGCAAAAACCAATGCACACATTAAGGATGGCGATAAGATTGTCTTTGACGGCAAGCTAATTGAAGAACGTAAAGCGCGCTATTTAATGCTGCATAAGCCCGAGGGTTATGTATCCGCCAACTCCGATAGTGAACACCCAACGGTATTAGATTTAATTGATTTGCCTTTTAAACAAGAGTTACAAATTGTTGGCCGTTTGGATTTAGATACTACAGGTTTAATTCTGTTAACCGATGATGGTCAGTGGAATCATAAAATAACCTCACCAAAATACTTGCATACCAAAAGCTATTTGGTCACCACTTCCGACGTCATTGATGAATCTGCAAAAACTCTTTTTGCAGAGGGCGTTTTACTAAAAGGTGAAACCAAACCCACACTTGCAGCCGAATTAACTATTTTAAGTTC
>DAOORH010000542.1:0-1937 GCA_035389145.1 Cellvibrio sp. | reverse complement strand
CACCTTGGTGGATGCTGACTGGGATAAAAAAATCGGCTACGAAAAAATGAAAGAGTTGGTCGATTATGCAACTACAAAAAATATCGGCATTATTCTTTGGTACAACTCTTCTGGTGATTGGAATACCACTCAAATGACCCCTAAAAGCCAATTGCTGACTCATGAGCAGCGCGTAAAAGAATTTACACGTTTGCGTGAAATGGGCGTAAGAGGTTTGAAAATTGATTTCTTTGGTGGCGATGGCCGTTCGATGATGGCCTACTACATTGATATTTTAAAAGATGCTGCAGCTGAGGGTTTATTGATTAATTTCCACGGTGCAACTTTGCCGCGCGGTTGGCAGCGTACTTACCCTAACTTAATGACGATGGAATCCATTAAAGGCTTTGAATTCACCACGTTCTCCCAAGGCGATCAAGATGCTGTTCCAACTCACGCAGCTATGGCCCCCTTCACCCGTAACTTGTTTGACCCTATGGATTTTACGCCCATGGTGTTTGGCGATATCCCCAATATAAAGCGCGTAACGCGTAACGGTTTTGAAATTGCTGAATCGGTTTTATTTCACTCCGGCATTCAACACTTTGCGGAAATTCCTGAAGGTATGGCAACCGCCCCCGATTATGTAAAAAGCTTTTTGCAAGATTTGCCGCGTTCTTGGGATGATGTAAAGTTTGTAGATGGTGTCCCCGGAAAATACGTCGTGATTGCGCGTAAATCTGGCGATAGTTGGTATGTCGCTGGTTTTAATGCCGGGCAGGGCGATATAAATCTAAAACTGGATTTGAGTTTTATCGGTACGAAAAAAGCCACACTCATTACTGATGGAAATACCGAGCGGGAATTTTCTAGCAGCGAAATAAATAGCGATAAGGAAACACTGCTTACCATTAAATCACGCGGAGGTTTTGTGGCGGTGTTTAAGTAGGTTTTGTTTAGACTGCGATTTTTACTAAATAAGAATAGCAGTCTGGTTCTGCTTTTCTCCACAATTAGAGACATAAAAAACCGCGCAAAAAGCGCGGTTTTTTTTATGTTGCTTACAAAAAATAAAATATTATTTTTCGTATTTTGAACGGCTAACTGGTGCACCAGCCTGCAGCCACTTATCCACTTCTTGTACATCGGCTGGGGTAAGCATACCGGCAACTTCACGCAATTTAATCGTGTCGATCACATAATCATAAAGTGCATTGGAGTAATCGCGGCGCGCTTGGTAAAGCTTGCTTTGGGCTTGGAGCAATTCAACCAAGTTACGAGTACCAACTTCATAGCCGGCTTGGGTTGCCTCCAGCGCGCTTTGGTTAGATACAGTCGCTTGTTTGCGTGCGGCAATACGCGCTACGTCGGTTTCAACTGACAGGTGCAATGAGCGTGCATTTTGAATGGTGTTGCGCTGGGTGCTGTTGTATTGTTCCTGGGCCTGTAAGCCGAGAGAAACGGCTTGGCGTGCGCTGCTTGATGTGCGTAATCCACTAAAAATAGGGATATTTACACCAATCCTAACGCTTGAACCATCGTTCTCATTTTCAGAATAAAAATTATTGAACTCGCCTTCTCTATCCGTTTTTGAATAGCCTAAGGTGGCGGATACGGTTGGCAAATGTTGCGCACGCGCGCCACTGGCAGAGTTAGCAGCAGCATCGGCATTGAGTTTGGCTGCCTTCAAGTTGTAATTGTTTTTGAGTGCAAAGTTAACCCATTCAGCGCGGTCTGCTGGAGTTGGGTTAACTACTGGGAATTTATCGGAAAGCGGTGCAATTTGATCTTCAGCTTTGCCAGTTAGCACTTCCAGTGCTTCATAACTAATACTCAAGCTACCGCGCGCTTCTAAAGTGGCTGCCAATGCGCTGTCGTAAGCGGCCTGAGCTTCGTGTACATCGGTAATGGCGGTCAAACCTACTTCAAAGCGCTGTTTAACTTGATCGAGTTGATGT
>DAOORH010000541.1:0-1943 GCA_035389145.1 Cellvibrio sp. | reverse complement strand
CGTTTGGACATATTTTTGAAGATTTTTTCTTTGAGTTCGTCGTCGGCACCTTTGAGCGCAACAATAAGTACCTCGGAAGAAACCTCGCGCAGCAAGGCCTGAATGCCGCGATCTTCCACATCTTTGAGGTTTTCAAACACGAACATAAGATCTTGAATTTGATTGCCCATGTCTTCGTCCACTTCTTTGATGGAGTCCATCAAATCCGCTTCAATTGAGCCATCCAAATTGTTCATAATTTCCGCCGCCACTTTGTAACCGCCCATGGCTTTGGTTTGCGATGCAGCATTACCGGAAAATTGTTTTTCTAAAATATCGTTCAGTTCTTGTAGCGCGCTCGGCTGAACCATATCCAGCGATGCAACGCGCATCATAATATCGAGGCGAACTTTTTCGGGGAAGAACGTCAAAATTTCTGCGGCTTGGTCGGCATCCAAGTAGGCAATTACAATTGCCTGAATTTGCGGGTGCTCGTTGCGGATAATATCGGCCACTGACCGCGCGTCCATCCACTTAAGCGTGTCTAAACCCGTGGTGTTGCCGCCCAGTAAAATACGGTCGATAAGACCATTGGCTTTATCTTCACCCAGAGCCGTCACCAACATTTTGCGGATATAACCATCTGCACCCACGCCCAAGCCAGTTAGGGTGCGCACTTCTTCCAAGAAGTTGCCCATAACAGCTTGCACATCGGATTGCTGCACATTATTCAATTGCGTCATGGCAGCGCCTATACGCTGAACCTCTTTTGGCCCCATATGCTTGAGAATTTCTGCTGCATCTTGCTCACCTAGAGACATGAGCAAAATAGCAGCCTGATCCACAGGGCGCAGTTTCGTTTTAGATTTTTCACCGGCTTTGTCTGGAGTCGCCATAAAATTTATTCGCCTGCCTCTTTATCTTTTCGCACTGGCTTTAGTCGCACAGGCATTAGTCGCACTAGATTTATTCGCCCTGATTAACCCACTTTTTAACCACTTGCGCCACACGGCCCGGGTCGTCTGCAATCAAACCTTTAATAGCATTGAGTTGTTGTTCATAACCTTGTTCAGGCCCCCCTAACAAGAGCGCACTGCCACCGGATAATGTCACAGTTTCATCAGACACACCTTCCATTCCGCCAAGGCCAGCCGCTTCTAATGCGGCAAGTTGACGCGCCTCTTCTTGCTCAGCAATGCTTCCACCGTTGCGCGCTAAGCTTTTAAATACAGGGCGTAGCAAACCAAAAATAAGCGCCAAAATAATAATCACACTGGCAATGGATTTAATATGGGGCATTAACCACAGCTCCCACCAAGGTACGGGGGGGAGCTCGGTTTCTTGAATTTCAACACCGGCGGTAAAAGGTGCGTTCAAAACATTGACACTATCACCACGTACAGCAGAGAAACCCACGGCATCTCTCACCAGTATAGACAAGCGTTCAAGATCATTGGCCGACCATGGTTGGCGAGTCTCTGTACCATCCTCGTTTTTGACGACTTTGTCATCCACAACCACTGCAACCGTTAGACGTTTTAAGGTGCCTTGTTGATGCTTGGTATAACTTACGGTGCGATCCAACTCAAAATTACGGGTGGATTGTTCGCGATTATTGCTCGAAGGCTTTGGCGCAGGAGCCTCACCTTCTTGTGGCGTTGCTTGCTCGGGTGTTTGCCCAGTGGCGGGCGGTTGATTGGTTAAAGCACCGGGAATACCTGCAGCTGCATCGCCACCGGCTTTAGATTCAATTAACTTTTGTTCGCTGCGTATGGCAGGTAAATCGGGGTTAAACGTTTCAGCGGCTTGCTCTACGGCGGTGAAATCTATATCCGCGCTTACTTGGGTGCGGAATTTGCCGTTGCCAACCACAGGTTCAAGAATACCAGTGATGCGTTTCATAACGGATTCTTCAACGGTTTTAGCGTAATCATGCTGCTTGGTAGCGAGCATTAAATCCTGAC
>DAOORH010000540.1:0-1950 GCA_035389145.1 Cellvibrio sp. | reverse complement strand
CCCACATTGACCACGGTAAATCCACCATCGCCGACCGCTTTATTCAGATGTGCGGTGGCCTGAGCGACCGTGAAATGGAGGCGCAAGTACTTGATTCTATGGATTTAGAGCGCGAGCGCGGCATTACCATTAAGGCGCACAGCGTAACTCTCTATTACAAGGCGCGCGACGGCAAAACCTATCAGCTCAACTTCATTGATACCCCCGGCCACGTTGACTTCACTTATGAAGTATCCCGTTCGCTGGCGGCCTGTGAAGGTGCGCTCTTGGTGGTGGATGCTGGTCAGGGCGTAGAAGCCCAGTCGGTAGCCAACTGCTATACCGCTATCGAACAGGGTCTTGAAGTCATCCCTGTTCTCAACAAAATGGATTTGCCACAGGCAGAGCCAGACCGTGTTGCGCAAGAAATTGAAGACATTATTGGTATTGATGCCACCGAAGCCGTGCGCTGCTCGGCCAAGTCGGGCATGGGTATGGAAGATGTACTGGAAGAGTTGGTGCGTTTGGTGCCACCGCCAGTGGGTGATGTTGATGCGCCTTTGCAAGCTCTGATTATCGACTCTTGGTTCGATAACTATCTCGGCGTAGTCTCACTGGTGCGCGTAAAACAAGGCACGCTTAAACTAAAAGACAAAATTATCGCCAAAACGCTCGGCAAACCTCAAATGGTGGATGGTGTGGGTGTATTCAGCCCCAAGCTCACGCAACTTAAAGAATTAAAAGCCGGTGAAGTAGGCTTTGTGGTTGCTGGTATTAAAGACATTCAAGGCGCGCCGGTGGGCGATACCATCACCCACGCTTCAACGCCAGATGTTGAAGCCTTGGAAGGTTTCCAAAAAATCAAACCGCAAGTGTATGCGGGCATGTTCCCCATCAGCTCCGATGACTTTGAAGATTTCCGCGATGCGTTAGCAAAACTCACTCTGAACGATGCCTCACTGTTTTATGAACCAGAAAGTTCTGATGCCTTGGGTTTCGGTTTCCGTGTCGGTTTCCTCGGCATGTTGCACATGGAGATTATCCAAGAGCGTTTAGAGCGCGAATACGATTTGGATTTGATCACCACGGCACCGACCGTAGTTTACGAAATTGTAAAACGTGGTGGCGACGTGATTTATGTGGATAACCCCTCCAAGCTGCCAGACCCAGGTTCCATTGAAGAGATGCGCGAACCCATTGTGGAAGCCAATATTTTGGTTCCGCAAGAACATCTCGGCAATGTGATTACGCTGTGTATCGACAAGCGTGGCGTGCAAAAAGATTTGCAGTTCACTGGCTCACAAGTGCGCGTGCGTTATGAAATGCCGATGAACGAAGTAGTGACAGATTTCTTCGATAGATTGAAATCAGTAAGCCGTGGCTATGCTTCTTTGGATTACAGTTTTGTGCGCTTTCAAGCCGCCAATTTGGTGCGCTTAGACGTGTTAATTAACAGCGAAAAAGTAGATGCCTTGGCCATTATTGTGCATCGCGATAAAGCCCAGCGAATGGGCCATGCGCTCACGGAAAAAATGAAAGAATTGATCCCTCGTCAAATGTATGACGTGGCGATTCAAGCGGCTATTGGCGGACAAATTTGTGCGCGTTCAACAGTAAAAGCACTGCGTAAAGATGTAACAGCAAAATGTTACGGTGGCGATGCGTCGCGTAAAAAGAAACTTTTAGAGAAGCAAAAAGCCGGTAAAAAACGCATGAAGCAAGTTGGCAGCGTGGAGATCCCACAGGCGGCTTTCTTTGCGGTATTAAAAATCGATTCGTAAAAATATTTCTAAGAGATATTTGTGCGAAGGATAAATTTATCGAGCAAGTACCGATTTATGATCCGAAACCCTGGAGTCATGGATGACGATAGGGAGCTACAAGGATGTATTCATAAACCACATCCATGTGGTTTACCCTTCGGGCAGCTACGCTGTGCAAATTGCTCCTTCAATTTATCATGCGTTTTCG
>DAOORH010000539.1:0-1951 GCA_035389145.1 Cellvibrio sp. | reverse complement strand
GGATAAACAGCCCAGATGATAAAACTGTAAGCCAAGAGATATGGCAGAAACCACAAATGATTCCACTCGAGGTGCATAGCACCAATGGTTTTGTGGCTCGCAAACTCAGGGCTGTTTTGATTGAGGTAGGCGTACCAAAAATGCCAATAGTTGGGGCAATCAATCAGACCCTTAGTATTCGCTTCAACGTAAACCTGCGGCACGACTACAACCAGCATGCCAAACACTAAAGGCAGCAACAGGATCAACACTCGCTTGCGAATAAACTGCCACCAGGATTGTTTAGCCAATAGAAAGGAGACTGCCGCACCGCTGATTAAAAATAACAATGACATACGCCATTGGTTCGACCACAGCATGATATTGGTAAGAAATTTACTGCTATAACTGCTTTTATAATGCCAGCCCCACCCTTCCGCATAGAGCATGCCCACGTGATAGAAAATCAGTAGGCCGAAAACCAATACTCTGAGCCAATCTAATTCCACTAAACGCTTGTCAGAAAAACTAGGTAGAGGGAGACTTAAGGGGAGCGTTTGCGTCATTTGATACTTCCAGTCGCTATAGGTAAAACGCTATGCTACGAGAAGACTGTTTTGTAATGTGACGCTAAGTGATTGTTCTACATAAGTATGTGACGAAAGGAAGCCCAGTGTGACCAATTTTATTGCAGTTTATTCTTCACTCGCCACACTCAGCAGGCCGCGCACCTTTTATTACAAACACCTGTTATTACAAACACCCATTAATGAGCACCCAAATGCATAACCCACACACGCAACATTTTTTAAAACACCAACAGCTGTGGGCAAGTGCACTTTTAGTGGGCTGGTTCGGCATAAACGTGTTGGTGTTGGCAACCACGACGCTGATGGAATTTTATCGCGCAAACAAAAGCATTCCTACATGGGAGCCATTTTGTTGGGAAATTTCCAGCCAAGTCATGATTTTGTTGCTGATACCTCTAGGAATTTTTATTAGCGATCGTTGGCTTGAAAAACTAAATCTTAAAGCTCGGTTACTCGCACATGCAGCGCTTACAATTCCCTTCTCTGCACTTCATATTGCAGGCATGGTTGGAATTCGCCAGCTCTGGTATAGCTTTATGAGGAGCCATTATGAGTTTGGTAATTTATTTGTTGAACTACTCTATGAATACCGCAAAGACGCTCAAAGCTACCTCACCATCGCACTGGTCATCGTGGGCTATCGCTTTATAGTGCGTCGATTACAGGGTGAAGCCAGCTATTTGGCTAACGATGAAGAAAGCGAAAGTACGGAACCAGAATCGCCGCCGGAACGCTTACTGATTAAAAAGCTGGGGCGAGAGTTTTTAATTCAAACAGCAGATATTGAATGGATTGAAGCATCTGGAAATTACGCAAATTTGCATATTAAAGGCAGCATCTACCCTATGCGCATTACCATGGACAAAGTAGAAAAACTTTTACCCAACAACTTCACACGCATTCACCGCTCCACCATTGTCAACCTTGAGCACATTCAAGAAATGCAACCTTTAGATACAGGCGATTATCAAGTGACTTTACGCAATCAAAAAATCCTCACACTTTCACGACGCTATAGAGAGGAATTTAAAACATTATTGAGTCTTACATAGTTGTGCTTTTCATAGTTGAGCTTTCATAGTTGAGCCTCGCATAAAAAACGCCCCAGCCTTGCGACTGGGGCGTTTTATTTCGAGCTGTTTGTGTATCGGAATAGAGTTAAGCGGCTCGCACATTAATCTGCGAGTTTTCAAACGATTTGCAGATAAGCACTAGTGTATTTCGGCTAGGTTCATCCTCTACTTTGCGCGCTAAGCTAGTCGCTTCTTGAAACTTATGCTGTAAGCATAAACATCTAACAGCTCGAATAATTTCAATATCGCTCATGATCAGTCCCATTTATCATTTACCTCCGTAAGTGCTTTTCAACACAGAATCCATCA
>DAOORH010000538.1:0-1956 GCA_035389145.1 Cellvibrio sp. | reverse complement strand
TGACGCTCACCTAGGCAACGATTAGAATAGCGCCCCCTAACGAACGAGCTACACCAACGCTATGAGTAATATTTCCCAACTCTCACCCGAATACCTGCAGCGCTTTGGCGGCCTTGCTCGCCTCTATGGACAAGATGCTTTGGTCGCATTACATAAAGCCCATTTCGCGGTGATTGGTTTAGGCGGTGTGGGCACTTGGGTTGTGGAAGCTCTAGCGCGCTCTGGCGTGGGCGAACTCACCTTAATTGAATTAGATGATGTGTGTGTAACCAACACCAACCGTCAATCACACGCGCTGAAATCCAATATTGGTCGTTCCAAAAATGCAGTGATCTGCGAGCGTTTAAAAGATATCAATCCCGAAATTATTATTCATTCGATTGAAGACTTTATCGATCAAGACAATATGAATTCGTTTATCGGCAAACAACATGATGTCGTCATTGATGCCATGGATGCCGCTCATATTAAAGCCCGCTTAGTAGCTTATTGTTTGGCGATAAAAGTGCGCCTAATTACCGTGGGCTCTTCTGGCGGTAAACGCGACCCGCAACAAGTGCGAGTAGCCGATCTAGGCCGCACCGAAAGCGACCCCATGTTGGTAAAAATCCGCACCCAACTCTACCGCCACTTTAATTTCTCGCGCGACAAAAATCGTAAATTCCGCGTCGATGCCGTTTTCTCCACCGAGCAAATGGTGTACCCCAAACCCGATGGCAGCGTGTGCATGGATAAACAATTTTTAGAAGCCGGTGTGAAGTTAGATTGCGCAGGCGGTTTTGGTTCAAGTGTTATGGTGACAGGCACGTTTGGGTTTGTGGCAGCGACTAAGGCGATTGAGCGGTACCTCACTACCCAAGAAAATAGGCCGAGAGCTTAGGCGAGAACCACACACGCGCAGCTTAGTGTGCATAAGGTTTAACTATGACACTGCGAGATATAGAATTGAAGCACTAAAAAAACAAACATTTTCTGGAGCTAGATATGGGAGCAAAAACATGGATCATTGTGTACTCAAACAGCGATATACCTTCCCTGTGGCTGCATAAACCTAAGCCGAAGAAGGAAAATCTAGCTCAGATTTTAAATGCGCTATTCCCGAAGAAAAACTTTGTAGAAATTGAAAGCGGTAATTTGGCTTTTACCAACCCGCGGAGCAGAGAAGTACAAATTGCTGATTTAGGAGAGCTATTAATCGTAGCGACTGATGCAGTTGCACTCGACTATCCGTCAAAAGTACCCCAACACTTTATAGATTATTCAGACTATAAATACATTTATGTTTTTGCAATGCACAGCGTGGTTGACTGGTTCGCGTTTGCAATTTGGGAAAACAAACAGCTCATTCGTTCATTAAGCCTATCGCCCGATTTGGGAATAATGGAAGACATAGGGGAAAAGCTTTCTTTTGAACAAGATTTTTGGTCTGGCAAATGCCCAGCGGTAGATCCAGAAGATGATGAAGATACCTACCCACTGCCTTTTCATCCTTTAGACTTTGGAGAAAATGCTCTACTAAACCTAATGGGTTATCAATACGAAGGTTTAATCGCGCTGAATAAAGTTGACCCCGAAGAGATAGAAATGGCTTGTTTTAAAAGCCAGGCGTGGTGGAAGTTTTGGTAAGAAATAATTAATCGTTTTTTCAACATTCAATCAAAATCCCACCCTATTTCTTCACATAAAAACTTGCCTCTCCCTCAGGGCGAGTTTTAAAGCGTCTATGAACCCATAAATATTGATCAGGCTGTTTGGCGATGGCGGTTTCTATGATGTGGTTAATGCGCGTTGCATCGGCCACATCATCGCCCGTGGGGTAATTTTCTAGCGCGGGATCAATCACTATGTGGTACTGATTATTTTCATCACGGTAATGCGCAAAGGGAATCACAATCGCTTTACCTAATTGGGCGATGCGCGCGGTGCCAACCACTGTTGCGGCTTGCACACCAAAGA
>DAOORH010000537.1:0-1963 GCA_035389145.1 Cellvibrio sp. | reverse complement strand
AGCATCCGAAGAACTCCAACTTGTGCCATCGTAATTAAGATCGCCACGCGCCGAAACAGAGAGACCGCGCAACTCACCGCTTCCATCAATATCGCTAAACGCAAGTGTTAATTTTCCGGTTTCGTTACTTGATAATGGAGACTCGAAGGATCCCTGTGCATTCAGCGCAAGCTTTAGGTCACTCGGCCAATCCTCTTTAAAGTGATTGAGGTTGAAATTCGCTGTACTGAATTTTAGATTCCACTGCCATTTATGTATTCCGTCAAAATCACCAATTAAGTCACCCGTTAATTGGATTTCATTTTGACCGTGATCTATAACGCCTAAAGGTTTGGTGGAAAGTCTTAGGGTTTCAAGCTGCGAATGGAGAGATCTTTTTTGGGGATCATACTGACCTTGAGCACTACCCGTTAAATCAACATTTTTATTTAATGCAGTGAGCTGAATTTGGCTACTTATTTTAAAATTATTCAACCAACCGGATAGCGTAATTGCGCCCTTTGTTGTCGCGCCTTTGGCACTATTTTTAGTGCCAACTGTTTCGGGAACAGGGTTGAGTTTTAATGCATTTTCCCACTCTGGCAATAAGGCCTGCTCGCCCCACTCTACGCTCACATTAGCTTTAGTTTGCACTTTGGGCTGGCGCAAAGCGGGTGAAATCATCGCTCTTGTTGTTAGTTGTAAAGGCTGTGAAAGTTGATTGTGCAACTTGAGCGTTTTTATATCACCCGTGAGTTTAAATTTACCAGCGTACTTGTCACTCGCTTTAGCGCTTTTATTAAATGCCCACTGACCGCCTACATCTAAATCATAGGGATAGCGTAAACCCATTGAGCCACTCAACTTCACATCGGCTTGCGGATTTGTCAGGTGTAAATCACTGGTGCGTAAATGGAAGGTGCCTAAACTTAAATTGCCCTGCAAGGCAGTTATAGGTATGAGAGTGTCGCCTTGATAAAGATCTATATTGCGCAAATTTAATCGTTCTAATTTTACGCGCACAGGTTGCGCCAAACTTGGCCACTGATAATTCTCTGGATCAGGTTCGTTTTTGCTAGGCGGCAAATGAATTTTTATATTTTCGGCAGAAAGCGATTGCACGGCAACAGCCGTATAAAACAGGCCAAGCGGCTGCCAGCGAAAGGATACTCTTTCAGCGTGTAGCGATAAGTCTTCCTGCTTAAAATCTACACTCGCAATATCTAGACCAGTGATTAAATTGCCTTGCAATGCGCCCAGCTGAACATTCGCCATATTTGCAAACGTACGCACCACCCAATGGCTGCCAAACTGGGTCATCATTAAACTGCTTAACAGGGCAACAAAAATACTGAAACTCAAAAAGAAACTGAGCAGAATTTTTTTGAGCCGACTAAGCTCTTTAAATTTTAGCCAAACTGATTTCATACCCAAGAGGTTCATGATTATAAATCTGGCCCCATACTGATATGTAAATTCCAGGCCTTTTTATCATCTAAGCCGCGCGCCACATCAATTCGCACTGGCCCTATGGGTGATATCCAACGCAAGCCAACACCCGCTCCCCGTTTTAAATCCACATTAAAATCATTGGCAGCATTACCCATGTCAAAAAAAACGGCTGCCGCCCAGCTTGGGCGAAATTGGTAATCGTATTCGATGCTGCCTACCAATAAATTTCTACCACCAACCACTTCTCTCAAATTGTTTCCATCTAGATCTTTTAGTGGATTGCCATCGGCATCTTTTATCTGCTCTGTTGGGCCAAGTGATTCGTAATCGTAACCGCGCACACTATTTCCACCGCCCGCAAAATAGCGCACAGATTTTGGTAAGTCTTGCACGCCGTTGACATCGGTTAAGCCAATTTCGCCCCGCACTAATAATCGGCCATAGGTTAACGGGTGAATATATTTAGCACGCGCATAGAATTGCTCATAGCTAACATCTGAACCCAAGGTATTGGGTGAACCGGATAATTTCG
>DAOORH010000536.1:0-2004 GCA_035389145.1 Cellvibrio sp. | reverse complement strand
GTATGCGCCAATCGGTGCTGTGCAACTCATGCAGAAATAAGTTGTCTTTAGGTCTGAGCATGGCTTGCATAAACAGCGGTGAGCCGGGGTAGTAATGCAATTGTTTATCGACATTAAAGGCTTTAATAAAAGCGACATATTCTTGCACTATGGGTGGTAAATCATCACGCGCCCAGAGCTTGCCAATGCCGTTATCGAATTCACGATTCTTGATGGGTTGATTTGCGCCAAATTTATAAGCGCCTGCGCCTGCATGAGTGTCAATAATCCGTAAGGGTTTTTCTTTTTGCACCATATAGCTGAGCACATGCAACAGCAGGCTGTGTTTGAGTACATCGGCAAAATTGCCGGCGTGAAAGGCGTGTCGGTAACTGAGCATCTTGGCATCCTAAAAATGAATGTGCGGATTATAGCGGAATTTAGCAACAAGCCTTTGAGTGTTTTCCAAGCTAGGGTAAAGTGTTGAGCAACTTACTAGCGAGGCACAGGTAAAGAATACTGTTTGATTCAAAGCCGTATGCGGCATGGATGCCGCGTCCGAGCCTACAGGGATGTATTCACGGCGTGTTTTGAATTGAAGAGTATTCTTTGCTGCACACTCATTAGTATATTAACCGCGCATTGCGGTATGGGTACCTTTCGAACTTGCGTGAACTTTTGGGAAGCTGTATTGAACCTTGTGATAACTCGACCTTTCTGGCATATCTTCCTGCCACTTTTAATCGCCTTGAGTCTGGCCTTAATTGGCATGTCTGCGCAGGCCGCACCTGCGCCAGACATTAAAATAGAGGGTGGCTCAAGGGAGCTGCGCGATAACGTTCGCCAGTATTTGACGGTTTCCGAGGAATCTTGTTCCGCCCCACTCTGGCGCTTGAAATCTTTGCTGCTTGAGGCTGACGATGAAATTGAAAAAGCGGCGCAAGCGCTCGGTTACTATCGGCTCACGTTTACGACTGATCTCACGCAAGCTAATGATTGTTGGCAGTTGCGGATTAACTTGACGCCCGGCGAACAAGTTAAAGTGACCGAGTTTAATTTGCTCTTCCGTGGCGATGGTGCAGATGATGAAAATTTCAAGCCGTTTGTAAGCGCATCCAGCATTAAAGTAGGCGATAGTTTTCATCACGGAATTTATGAAAATTTTAAAACGCAGATTACTACTCAGGCAGCAGGAGAGGGGTACTTTGATGGCCGCTTTGATGTCTCCAAGGTTATTGTAAATGCCGCAACAAACACCGCTAATATCGAATTGATTTACAACACGGGTGCGCGCTATAAGATTGGCGAAATCCGTATGAAGCATAATATTTTGGACGAAAAGTTTTTGCGTCGCTATCTCAATATTGAGTCTGGCGATTATTACGATACGGATAAATTATTAGAGCTAAAGAGTTACTACAACTCCAGCAATTATTTTTCAGTCGCAATGGCATCGCCAGATTTGCAACACTTACACGATAATACCGTGGATATAGATGTGCAATTAGAAGAGCGCAAGCGCCATTCCTATTCTATTGGTTTGGGCGCGAGTGCGAGTGAGGGCGGCGATGCGAGCCCGCGCGTACTCTTGGGTTTTGAAGATCGCTATGTTAATGATTCTGGGCACAGTATTAAAGCGGACGCGAGTAAATCTGCGCTGACGACAGATGTGCTTCTGAGTTACAACATTCCAATGAAGCAACCTTTCTATGAATTTTTGAGAATTTATACGGGCATAGAAGAAGAGGAGACGGATACCGCCTATAGCGATAAAAGAACATTGGGTGTGAGCTATACCAATTATCAAAAAAATCGGTGGCTGCATACTTATGCGATCAATATGGAAAATGAATATTCGCGCGTAGGCAGTGAAGCTTTAAGCTATACCCATCTTATTATTCCCTCTGTGACTTTCTCGCGCATTAACACGGATGGCAATCCTTACCCCTTAATGGGTTGGAGTTTGTTAGCGAAATTATCCGGTTCACCCAATACCTTGGGTTCAGATGTTAGCTATGAGCAATT
>DAOORH010000535.1:0-2025 GCA_035389145.1 Cellvibrio sp. | reverse complement strand
TAAAAAGTACCTCTGCCGCTGCGCCAAAGCTACCTTTACGGTCAATTGCATCCAGTACTCGTAAGGCTTCCAGCGTAATCGAGTTGTGCATGATTGGGATCTCAATCAATTCTTCAAAAAATTTGAACTTCTATCTCAAAATCTTCCGCTTTTTTGTTTCCCAATACAAGCCTAAAGTAACCAACAAGTGAGGCGCACAGGGCGCCAACTAATAGTGAGGTGACCTATGATCAGTATCAGACGCAGCAACCAACGTGGTAGTGCCGATTTCGGTTGGCTGAAAAGCAAACACACATTTTCTTTCGGTAACTATTACGATGAAAAACACATGGGCGTTTCTGCGCTGCGCGTGATTAACGATGACAGAGTTGCACCTGATGCAGGCTTTCAAACCCATGGTCATCGCGATATGGAAATTATTAGTTATGTTTTGCAGGGTGAAATTGCCCACAAAGATAGCGAAGGCAATGTGGCAATTTTGCCGCCGGGTGAATTTCAACTGATGTCCGCGGGCAGCGGCATTCGCCATAGCGAATTTAACCCATCGCCAACCAAAGACTTACACTTTTTACAAATTTGGATTCAACCTAATGTGTACGGCCAAAAGCCTAGTTACCAACAAAAAGATTTTGGCCAACGGGATGGCTTGACCTTAGTCGCAAGCCCAGACGGCAAAGACGGCAGCATGGTAATTAAGCAAGATGCACTTTTGTATCAGCTAATTTTAGGCGCTGATAAAGATGTTCGTTTAGCAGCATCAACAAATCGCAACTATTACGTGCATGTTATTGAAGGTGAGTTGCAAATTGAAAATAAAATTGTGAAGCCTGGAGATGGTGCGACCATTGAAATTATCGATGAATTGCATTTGATTGCACTGAATCAAAATGTAAGGGCGTTGGTTTTTGATTTGCCATAATTGTTAAAACCTACACTCCTTAAGCGTTTACTTAGGGGGTGTAATTTCTGTTGCGTCTACTTTTGATGCTTCCCACCCATTTATAGCTAACTTGCGAGTAGTGCCCCACATATAGCCACCCATATTACCGCTGGTTTGTATGACTCTGTGACAGGGTATAAGGAATGCCACTGGGTTGCTGCCTATAGCCGTACCAACAGCTCTGGATGCTGTCGGTTTGTCAATTTGCTTTGCTAAATCGCCATAGCTAATTAATTGCCCCATGGGAATACTTAATAGCGCTTCCCATACTTTTAGTTGAAACTCAGTACCTTTTAAATGCAGTTTTATTTTATCTAACTGCTTCCAATCATATTGAAAAACCGAGAGCGCGTCTTGCTGAAATTTGTCGGTGGCTTGGTAATATTGCGCGTTGGGGAAGCGCTGCTTAAGATCAAGAAAAGCTTGGTCTTCATTTTCCTCAAAAAACAAATGACAAACTCCTTTTGTCGTTGAGGCTGCAATTAATTTTCCAAAAGGGGTTGCTGCAAAGCAATAATTAATTTTCAAATTCTCTCCGCCATTTTTAAATTCACCCGGCGTCATTCCTTCAATATTGATAAATAGATCATGCAAGCGACCAGTACCAGATAGACCTGTTCTATAGGCTGTATCTAACAAACTTGATTGTTCCTTTTGCAATAAATTTTTAGCGTATTCAATGCTGATATATTGCATAAATTTTTTAGGGCTCACTCCCGCCCATTCGGTAAATAAACGCTGAAAATGAGAAGGGCTTAGGTCAATAGCTTCTGCTATTTCATCCAAGCAAGGTTGCTCTTTAAAATGTAGGTTTATGTATTCAATGGCCTGTGCAATGCGATGGTAATTTTTATTTTCTTGATCAAGCATTTTTATCATCACCTAGGTCTTATTTTCTGCACGCAAGGAGGCGCTATCACAAGAACTATAAAGCAAAGGTTTTGTGAGGGCGACCCGATTCTTGTTATTCCCTGAGGTGTGAAATACTCACTGTGCCCCGCGAATCAACGATTGACATTGCGATAAACGCGTGTAGACTGGCGCCTAGCTTGAAAGCACGCTTAATATTTATGCATCAATTCGAA
>DAOORH010000534.1:0-2034 GCA_035389145.1 Cellvibrio sp. | reverse complement strand
CGCACATAGCTGAACTGAATTTTTTCTTCTGACTTTTCGCCTGCCCGCAATTTATTCCCCCACTCGTAAAGCGTTAGAAAGGGCGCAGACTGTGTGATTGCTAAACCAATCATAGTGGCGCCACACAAAACCGCAATTGGCAGCGCCAAGCCAAAGGCCGCTCCAGATTTGGATTGGCGCAATTTGAAATAAGCTTTAAGGCTAGAGAAATTATTTTTTAAGTGCCATATCGCAATTGTAAGCAACAGGAAACCTATCCCTGTATGCACCAGTGCAACTAAGGGTGTATGCGGCTTAAAAAACATTAACACCGAGGTAACAAGAATGACGATGAAAAAAATAAAAACACTAAGAGAAACAAAGGCTCTACGATTGAAGAATGTTGACATCTGAATTTACACCTTGAAAGTTAGGCTTCAAATATCACTTATCGCCGCGCTGCAACCCAGTTAAAATTTATTAAATTTTATGAAATGATATGTATTTTAATGGATACGGCCAATCAGGTTTCACTAAGAAATCTTCAAGCTTGTAGAGCTTATAATTATCGATCAGTTTTCGCACAAAAAGATACTGTATATTGGCTGGAACCATGTTGCCTTGTTTGAAAAATGCGTTGGCGCACTATCGCACCGATTGCACTAAACAGATTTTACTAACATGGACTCTTCAACCTAGAGCCAGTTAGATAAACATTGAAGGATTTTTTACGAGGGCTTGTTAAGAATTTTCAAGCATGTTAACGAGGTTTTTAAAGGTTTCGTGATTTTGGGCGTTTAAGCTCATCAGAATTTTGTGTGCTTCTAGTACTTTTTCTTTAACTTGCTGCTCATCACATTCAATCGCAGTTAAAGTTTTCTCAGGCGCTATTTCTACATCCAACTTATCGACAATCGTAAAAATATCCGCAAAACCCATGGTATCCAAAATGCGTTTAATGCTCGCATTAGTCGCCAGAATTACCGGTGTAATATTACGTTTTTCTTGAGAGAGAAGAGAAATTTTAGCCATAAGGCCGAGGGTGGTACTATCGACTGCCTCTGCTTCTGAAAGATCGAACAACACCGATGAAAAATTCGGCGCCGCAAGCATGGCATCAATAAACTGATCGAAGGATATACACAGCGTAAGACGAACATCACCGGTCATCTTAATAATGTAAACACCCGCATGGTCTGCAACCAATATCTGACCGGGACGCATTCTATTTACCTCTGGCAATCGTAAGGATGGCTATATCATCTGGCGTTTCGCCATCATCCTTAACATGTAGAGTATTGCAGATTGATTCTAAGCTGCCAGTTGATTCTGCAACTTTTTGTAATAAATGAGCTTCCTTATCTTGAATCGTATCTGAGGGCAATATTTCCAATACCCCATCTGAAAAACACGAGAGTGTGTAGACCTCAGGCAACTGCAATTGGTACACATTCCATGTCACATCTTTAAAAATTCCCACTGGCTTTCCAATACCGTCAAGGTACTGACAAGTGTCTGGGGTTTTGAGAATAGGCATTGGCAAGTGACCTGCCACAGAATAGTTCATCAACTGCGTATGCGTATCTATAACGCCGACAAAAAAAGTTAAATGATGATTGAGTCGCGTTTCCTTTATCTCGCGATTCACAGTTTGTAATAAATGATTAGAACCGGTTGCGAAAGATTCTTCATCGCCAAACAAGCCCTTTTCGCGCACCATACGGCTTACGAGGTGCTTTAACCAAATAGTGACAAATGCAGAGGAGGAGCCGTGGCCGGAGACGTCAGCGAGATAGAAGGCAAGATATCGTTTTTTAATGTGGGCGTAGTCAACAAAATCGCCGCTGAGGAACAAGGATGGGGCAATGTAATGGGCAACTTCGTAATGATCTTGAGTTATCAGGCGATTTGGCATTAAACGCTTTTGAACTTGTTTTCCGGCGAGCTGATCACGCTCTAACACTCGTAAACTTTCGCGCAATTCGTGGTTGGCGGTTTCTAGCTGTTCTCGGTAGCGCTGGTTTTCTAATAAGAGATCTGTATGCTCAAGCGCCT
>DAOORH010000533.1:0-2045 GCA_035389145.1 Cellvibrio sp. | reverse complement strand
ACCCCGAAAATTGGTTATTGCAAAGCGATCCACTCCTACAAGAAAAAATGAATCAGCTAGTGGACACTTGTGATATTGAATTCAAACCTTTGTTAGATCGCTATAAATATTTTGACCGCTACCCTGAATTTTCTCAGGCTGAATATCGCCTGCAAGCAGAATTCTTTTTACAAATATTAGATGATCGATTGGCCAAGCATATGTACTTAATGGATGAAAAAATACGCTTTGCCGATGTAGCTATATTCCCTTTTATTCGGCAATTTGCAAACACGGATACAATATGGTTTGTAGAAAGCCCTTATAGACATTTGCAGCGCTGGCTAGAAAAGTGTACTAGCGCTAGACTCTTTGAAGCCATAATGAAAAATAAGTAACGATTCAAAAACCATTTATCCCATTTTCTGCAGAGACTCATACATATGAAAAGAAAACTATTTCTCGTTTCAGCGCTTTCGTTTTTACTATTGGGTTGCGTTAATAGCAGCACAAGCTCTAAGCCAAGCGCATCCGCTAGCACCGCAGTTCCAACCGAAACCACCTTAGGGGTAACCGCAAATACATTTACTGGCATCAATTCACGATTAATTGGCAGGTTCGATCAAAGCGCGAGCGGGCAAGCAAAATTTACGTGGCCGGGCTCTGCCGTTGAATTTCGTTTTGAAGGCACCAAGGCAAGTATCAACATAGCAAGCACAAGCCCAGTTCGCTTTTCAGTAAATGTAGATGGCAAAGCGCAGGATTTATGGACGCAAGCCGGCAGCCATAACTATGCCCTCGCTGCCAATCTTGCCAAAGGAACTCATACAGTGCGCCTAACGCGACTCAATGAATCTACCGCTGGCGTGACCAGTTTTATCAGTGACCCACTAGTCGATGGCAAATTATTAAGCGTACAAGCACCACAAAAACGTTTATTGGTAATCGGGGATTCTATTACCGCGGGTTATGGCGTTGAAGGCGTAAATCAACATTGCCACTACACACTCGATACCAGCAACCAACAGTTAACTTACGCAGCCCTTGCTGCCAATGCACTCGGCGCAGACTTACATGCAATTGCTTGGTCTGGCATTGGCGCGTGGCGCTCTTACGGTGAGAAAACGCCCGTCAATCAATCCATTCTTAATCGTTACCCACGCGCATTAGCGGATGATGCAAACAGCACCTGGAACACCGCACAGTACTCGCCCGATGCAATTCTTATCAACATAGGGACTAACGATTACTGGGAAGGCTCTGTCACAGATGATTATCGCCTTGCCATGGCGAAACTTATCGCAAAAGTTCAAAACGATTACGCAGGCAAACCGATTTATTTAATTGTTAGCCCCATGCTCACTAACAAAGTACATGAAGCACAAAAACAAGTATTGAATAGCCTGACAAAAGACAAGGTGAAAGTAGTTGATTTGGGCGAAAGCACAGGCGCAGAAGGTTTTGGTTGCGACTATCACCCCAACACCACGACCCATGCACACTTAGGAAAAGAGCTAGAGAAAAAGCTGAAAGCTGAATTAAATTGGTAATTATATTTTTATAGTTTTACTGCCCCTAAAAAAATAAGGGGCAGTAAATTTTTAAGTGAAGCTGTCGATAAGTTTTTCTACATACAATATTAAACCCATGAATAAACTGTTTATCATCGGCTTGCCCCGCACCGGAACCACCAGTATAAGTGTTGCGCTCTTAGACTATGGTTTTAAGGTTGCTCATACCGCCTACACTAAACGCACATTTGAATTAGCCGATGTAATTTCAGATGCGCCCTGCTTTTGCGACTACAAAGAACTAGACAAACTTTTCCCCAATTCAAAATTTGTCTATTTGGATCGGGCCCTAACAAGCTGGGTGCCCTCTATGCAAATGCTGCTGAATAAAATGCTGCCCGAGTTAACCCCCAAAACTGGCTACCTAAATCCCGTACTAAAACGCTGCATTAACACTAGCTTTCAGTTGGCAACCACCGCAGATCCTTTGAACGAAAAACACCTAACAGACTGTTACCTAAACCATCAACACAGCGTGTTTAACTATTTTGCAGG
>DAOORH010000532.1:0-2056 GCA_035389145.1 Cellvibrio sp. | reverse complement strand
CGCTTTTTCAGGCTTGCATTAATCTTTCAACCGCATTATCTTGTAGCCCATTCGAGATTTACCCCTATATATAGGGTTTTGTGACAGAGTTCTCCGTTGATTGAAGCCGAGTTCACTTAGGCGATTTCAACACGAGCTGTCAAGTAGATTGACTAGTACTTTTGAACCCAATTGAGTGTTTTCACAGGTTTTTAACCCATGAGAGCAGCCAAAACAGGCCCCGAGCGCAAGGTTTTGGTATCAGTAGTTTGGGAACAACCGCCACTATATGTTGTGTTTTGTACTGTGCTTGTACTTTACTTATACAAAGAGGCGGAAAAACGTTCTTAACCCTGATTTTAATAACCAGTGCGCTGCGACCAGCAGAGCCATTAAGGGTGAAAGCAGCGGATGATACTGGGTTAAACGTAAGAAATGGACATGGCAACAACCAATCCCTTTTTCACCATTACTTTTTGAATTTTTAACATTTGCGAGCGATCTAACACCCTGCTTTTAGTAGTGTTCTTTGGATGATCGGCTCGTTAGCTTTATGGCTTTACACATTAATTACAACGGCATTTATCACAACGGACAGATCACGCGGGAGACGTCTATGCAAACCGACATTGAAAACGGCACAGAAAGCAGCACTAGCATTCAACACGATATTCATGGCAATCACGCCCACGCCAGCCTTGCGGCTACAGCACCGGGCCAGCTGCGCATCATTAAGCGCAACGGCACAGTGGTTCCTTTCGATGCCAGCAAAATCGCCATCGCCATGACCAAAGCCTTCTTGGCTGTTGAAGGTGGAACTGCCGCCGCGTCGACTCGCATACACGAAACCGTAGACAGCCTGACTAAGCAAATTACCGCGACCTTCAAGCGCCGTATGCCCTCTGGCGGCACCATTCATATTGAAGAGATTCAAGACCAAGTTGAATTGATTTTGATGCGCTCTGGCGAGCAAAAAGTCGCCCGTGACTATGTGCTTTACCGCGAAAAGCATTCACGTATGCGCGCCGAAAAACGCGCTGCCAGCCAAACCCCAGATGCCGAATACCCAACCATTAACGTAACCCTCGCCAACGGCACCCGCGCGCCTTTGGATATCGGCCGTATGCGTACCATTGTTGCTGAAGCTTGTTCTAACCTGAAAGGCGTAGAAGAAAAAGCCATTCTCGATGAAGCCATGCGCAACCTTTACGATGGCGTAAACGAGTCAGACGTAAACACCTCTTTGGTGATTACCGCTCGTACCTTGGTCGAAAAAGAGCCAAACTACTCCTTCGTAACCGCTCGCTTGCTTATGGATAAACTCCGCGCAGAAGCTCTCGGTTTCCTTGGAATCGCCCAAGAAGCCACTCAGTCAGACATGGAGCTGTACTACGCTCGCGCCCTGCCCGCTTACTTGAAGAAAGGCGTTGAGTTAGAGCTGATTTCACCCGAGCTGTTAAAGTTCGACCATGAAAAATTGGGCAAAGCCCTGTTGGCTGACCGCGATTTGCAATTCACCTACTTAGGTTTGCAAACCCTCTACGACCGCTACTTCATTCACAGCAATGACGTGCGTATCGAACTGCCACAAATTTTCTTTATGCGCGTTGCTATGGGCTTGGCGATTGAAGAAGAACACAAAGAAGACCGCGCGATTGAGTTCTATCGCTTGTTGTCATCTTTCGATTACATGAGCTCTACCCCAACCTTGTTCAACGCCGGTACTTTGCGCCCTCAGTTGTCATCTTGCTACTTAACCACCGTACCAGACGATTTGCACGGTATTTACGGCGCTATGCAAGACAACGCCATGCTCAGCAAATTTGCGGGCGGCTTGGGTAACGATTGGACGCCAGTTCGCGCACTCGGCGCTTACATCAAAGGCACCAACGGTAAATCACAAGGCGTTGTGCCTTTCTTGAAAGTAGCCAACGATACCGCTGTTGCGGTAAACCAAGGCGGCAAGCGCAAAGGCGCTGTGTGTGCTTACCTTGAAACCTGGCATATGGATGTTGAGGAATTCTTAGAACTCCGCAAAAACACTGGTGATGACCGTCGCCGCACCCACGATATGAAC
>DAOORH010000531.1:0-2063 GCA_035389145.1 Cellvibrio sp. | reverse complement strand
AGGCAAAATCTAAAAAGGGCTGGCGCGCATCTATGGTTTGTTGCAGCAGTTCGCGTTCTTGTTTATTCCAGCCATTCAAATGATCGGTGTGACCAAAACTTGCCTTGGGGTTCTCACTGTTTGAATCTATAGCGGATTCATTCGAATTCTCTGCGGTTGTTACTATCCCCAACATTTCCATCACCGGGCCCGACATGTTGGTGAAATGGCCCTCGGCGTCTTGCTCCCAATACCAGTCAGAAGCCAGCTCTGTTAGCCTGCGAAAACGCGCTTCGCTCTCGCGCAGTTCCGCCGTGCGCTCGCGTACGGTGTCTTCCAGTATTTTGTTGTAACTATTCAGTTTTTTGTAGAGCAAACGCACTTCCAACATATTGTGAATGCGAGTTTTTACTTCAATTAAATCGAACGGTTTGCTAATAAAATCTTTCGCGCCAGCCTGTAATGCATTGAGCTTGTGCGAGGGTTGTGCGGTTAACACAATCACCGCTAAATAGCTGTCGTCGGAGTTTGCCTTAAGGCTTTCCATCACTTGAAAGCCATCCATAACTGGCATTTGCAAATCGAGCAAAATCAAATCGTAATGATGCTCGCTGTGCAGAGCGCACACTTCTACCGGATTCATGGTGGTTGTGATGTTGTTATAGCCGGCGTCACTGAGCAGTTGTTCAAGTAGCATTACATTGGATTCTTGATCATCCACAATCAAAATACTGGCATTGAGTAAATCTGGAGGTCGTAGTATCACGTGAGATCCTCGGTGTTGAGGTGCGCTTTGGGCGCAGTGGCAAATTTGAGTGCTATATCGAGAGTATCCATAAATTCGGTGACCTTAATCGGTTTGGTGAGATAGCGAAAAAAGCCAGCGTCCAAACCTTTGGCAATATCCGTTGGAATAGCATTGGCGCTGAGCGCGATAATAGGAATGTGTGCGGTGGAGGAATCTTGCGCTAACAATTTTAAAGCGTTAATACCGCTAATGCCGGGTAAATTGATGTCCATTAAAATCACATCGGGCAATTCAGTGCGCGCTACATCCACACCGCTAATACCATCGCGTGCGCTGAGCAAACGTATGTCGGGACGGCGCTCAATTAAATCTTCCACCAGCATTAAATTGGCAGGGTTATCTTCTACATAAAGCAAGGTATAGCAACGGCTATCAGCTTGCATTATTTGGGGTGCGATAACCGCCACGTCAGTTTGGTTCGAAATGCGTTTTTGAGTGAGGTTCATCTCCACCCAAAAAGTGCTGCCTTTACCCAGGGTGCTTTCTAAACCAATTGCACCACCCATTAATTCAATTAAACGCTTGGTCATGACTAAGCCAATACCCGTACCTTCTTGATCTTGGTTTTCTTGGCCTAGGCGATTAAAGGGCTGAAACAATTGCGCAATTTTTTCGGGCGATAAACCTTCGCCGGTATCCTCAACACAAATCCGCAGGCGATTATCTGACGGCGTGCTGCAAGTCACTATGACGCGGCCATTGAGCTTATTGTATTTAATCGCATTAGACAGCAAGTTAATCAGCACTTGCTTAACGCGGGTGCGATCTGCTTTCACAAAATAGGGTGTTTCAAAACTGGGGAAGGTAACAGTGACTTCGCGCTTATGAGATTGCGGTTCAATCATGGCTTCGCATTCGCGCATGACTTCGGTGAGTGATACAGGTTCAAGCGAGAGCGATAATTTCCCCGATTCAATTAGCGCCAAATCTAAAATTTCATTAATCAATTCCAGCAAATACCAACCCGCCTGTAAAATTTGATTCACGCTGCGTTGTTGCGTGGGCGTGGGAGGCGGCGTACCGGACTCAATAAGTTGTGCAAAACCGAGAATAGCGCTGAGCGGTGTGCGTAACTCATGGCTCATGCTGGATAAAAAATCTGATTTTGCTAGATTGGCTTTTTCCGCGACTGATTTTGCGGTTTCTAATTCAATATTATTTTCTTCTAAAATTTGATCGAGGCGTTTGCGCTCAGTCACATCGCGCGCTGCGGCAAATACACCTTGCAAGTTGCGGTCGCGATCATAAAACGTTGTCGCATTGTAAGAAACATCGG
>DAOORH010000530.1:0-2066 GCA_035389145.1 Cellvibrio sp. | reverse complement strand
CCGTGAAGGTGGTCGTACTGTTGGTGCTGGTGTTGTTGCCAAAATCATTCAGTAAGTTGTAAATGCCTTATGAAAAGGACGCCAAGCTGGCGTCCTTTTTCTTTAAGGTGCTTAGGTCTGGATAGTGTTTTTGTGGTGTTTTTAACTGCTCAAATATTGTCTATTTTTCGTCAACATTCTGTTGACAACCCGGGTCTAGGTCATTAAGATTGCGCCTCCTTTTGAGGGGCTCTCTTTTGAGCGCTTAGAGGGTGTTCTTTAAAGCTAAATAATTGGAGTTTGGTTCATGCAGAATCAACGTATTAGAATTCGCCTGAAAGCTTTTGATCACAAGCTGATTGATGCTTCAACTCAGGAAATTGTTGAAACCGCAAAGCGCACTGGCGCCCAAGTTCGTGGCCCAATTCCGCTGCCTACTCGTAAAGAGCGCTTCACTGTATTGATTTCTCCGCACGTTAACAAAGATGCGCGTGATCAATACGAAATACGTACACACAAGCGTTTGCTCGATATTGTTGAGCCTACTGAAAAGACTGTAGATGCCCTGATGAAGCTAGATCTAGCTGCAGGCGTTGAGGTTCAAATTAGTCTCGGTTAATAAGTAAATGTTTAAGTTGTAAGGCAATGGTGCTTTGCAACTGTGTAACGCTCTGAAATGGGCGGCCATAGCGGGTAAAAGCCCCGTACACTATAGAGGTTAGTAAAATGACGATTGGTATTGTCGGCCGCAAAAGCGGTATGACTCGTATTTTTACCGATGATGGTGTTTCCATTCCTGTTACTGTGATTGAGGTTGATCCTAACCGCATCACTCAGGTCAAGAATGTCGAAACCGATGGCTACTCTGCTGTGCAAGTAACCGTAGGTTCTCGTCGTGCCTCCCGTGTTACCAAATCTGAAGCAGGTCACTTCGCTAAAGCTAATGCTGAAGCGGGTCGCAACTTGTTCGAATTGCGTAACGATGCTCAAGAAGCTTTCGAAGTTGGTTCAACAATTACTGTTTCAGCATTTACTGAAGGTCAAGTGATTGATGTAACTGGCACATCCAAAGGTAAAGGTTTCGCTGGCGGTATTAAACGCTGGAATTTCGGTATGCAAGATGCGACTCACGGTAACAGCCGTTCGCACCGCGTATTGGGTTCTATCGGTCAGTGTCAAACTCCAGGTCGCGTATTCAAAGGCAAAAAAATGGCTGGTCACATGGGTGCTGAACGCGTAACCGTTCAAAATCTCGTTGTGGTTCGCGTTGATGCTGAGCGCAATCTGCTTCTGGTTAAGGGTGCTATTCCTGGTGCTCCAGGTGGCGACGTTTTTGTACGTCCCGCTGTTAAAGCGCGCACTAACGGTTAAGTATCCGAGGGGAATCGACCATGGAATTAAAAATTGTTAGTCCCGCAGGCGCGCAAGGTACGGTAAATGTATCTGAAGTAGCCTTCGGTAGAGAGTTTAATCAAGATTTGGTTCATCAGGCTGTTGTTGCTTATATGGCTGGTGCTCGTCAAGGTACTAAAGCGCAGTTAACTCGTGCTGAAGTGTCTGGCGGTGGTAAGAAGCCTTGGCGTCAAAAAGGTACTGGCCGTGCTCGTGCTGGTACTATTCGCAGCCCAATCTGGCGTGGCGGCGGTGCTACATTTGCTGCTAAACCACGTGATCATGATCAAAAGTTGAACAAGAAAATGTATCGCGCTGCGATGCAATGTATTTTGTCTGAGTTGAATCGTCAGGATCGTCTTTTGGTTGTTGAAAGCTTTGAAATTGATGCGCCTAAGACCAAGTCTTTGGTTCAAAAATTGGCTCAATACAGCTTGTCTGAAGCTTTGATCGTTACTGAAGAAATCAGCGAAAACTTGTTCCTCGCTTCACGCAATCTGTACAAGGTTGGTGTTTCTGATGTGCAAGGTGTTGATCCAGTAAGCTTGATCGGTTTCGATAAAGTGATTATCACTGTACCGGCACTCAAAAAATTTGAGGAGATACTGGGATGAACCAAGAGCGTCTTTATAAAATCATACTCGGCCCAGTAGTTTCTGAGAAATCAGCAGCGGCAGGCGAGTCTGCGAATCAAG
>DAOORH010000529.1:0-2075 GCA_035389145.1 Cellvibrio sp. | reverse complement strand
CTGTGCTTGGGCGTAACGCGTGAGCGAATCCATTAGCAATAAAACGTTTAGACCTTTATCGCGATAGTACTCAGCAATACGACTGGCGAGTTGCGATGCGCGCAAACGCATTAAGGGTGCGTCATCCGCAGGCGATGCAACCACCACCGCCCGGCGCAAACCTTCTTCACCCAAAATATGGTCAATAAATTCTTTTACCTCACGCCCACGTTCACCAATCAAACCTACCACCACAATATCGGCGGTGGTGAATTTGGTCATCATGCCCATAAGCACACTTTTACCTACGCCCGAACCCGCCATTAAACCCAACCGCTGACCACGGCCTACGGTGATAAGTGCATTGATCGCACGCACGCCAACATCAAGGGTTTCGTTAATGGGATTGCGCTGTAAAGGGTTGATTTCTTGCGGGGCAAAATCGAGAAATTCATCGCCAACGAGCGGGCCTTTGTTATCCAAAGGCTGACCGATACCGTTGACTACGCGACCTAATAATTGTGGGCCAATACGCATGCCCTGCTGTGATGAAACCGGCACAACACGCGCGCCGGGCTGCAACCCTTCTACACGCTTAATGGGCATAAGAAAAACGCGATCACCCGCAAAACCTACGACTTCCGCTTCTATCCGGCGACCATCGCTATTAATCACTTCACATTGCTTTCCTACAGATACTTTTAAGCCGACAGCTTCCAAGGTTAAACCGACAGAGCGCGTAATACGGCCTTCAGCAACCGGCTCGTTATTGATTAAACGACGCGGCGCGTAGTGTTGTAGGCGGGATGTTATGGATTGACGTTCTGACATAGGTGAACCGTTTTTTGTAGCGAGAACTTTACCCCCTCCCGGCCTCCCCCTTCACAAAGGGGAGGAGATTAGAGCGAACCTTGCGCACAGGTGATCGCACTGGGTGTCAGCCCCTCCCCCTTTTCAAGGGGGAGGTTGGGAGGGGGTGCCTTTTGTTCATTAGGAGGGTGCTTTTACTCAGTTTCTTCTGAATCATCAGCGCCATCTTCTTGCGCTAACTGCCCCGTCAAAAATTGTTCCAGCACCGTTTGTAAACGTTGCGATACCGAAAAATCCACACGGCTTTCTGGCGTTTCTATTTTGCAACCGCCGGGCTGCAATTGAATATCGCCAAAAAATTTCCACTCCAATTGTTGCTCAGCAGCATAGGTTTCTACGGCAACCAAATCATCGGGATTTAAACTCACGCGAATATTTTTACTGCCAATCGGCAAGACATCCACGGCGGCTTTTACCAACTCAACTATGTGCGATGAATCTGTTACCAACTCGCGCTGAATAACACTTTGTGTGAGCGAACAAATCACATCAAGCAACATATGCTCTACATCGTTGTCTTGCGCGGTAAGTGGGTTCAATAAGGCATTCGCAAGATTATGAAAGCGCTGCTGCTCCAAAGTTAATTGCGCGCGCATTTCCATTAAACCTTGCTGGCGCCCAGCTTCAAAGCCATCGCTTTTACCTTTTTCAAAGCCTTCAGCGTGGCCTTGTGCGAAACCATCTTTTTCCGCGGTATCAAAAATATCCTGCATCTCTTGCGCAGTCATACCGGTTTTTTGTTGTGCGGGAATTTCAACCGTTTCTATTTTTTCTTTGCCCTGCCGCAAGAGTTTTTCACGGCGCACACGCGCTTCTCGTTCAGCACTGGATAACACCTTGCTCGATTCGTCTACCGGAGGCAGCATCCAAGAGGTTACTTCACCTAGGCTTTCTGATGCGATACGACCCGGCATGGATTTGGATGTCATACGTCTTCCTAAATTTTTAACAACTGCGTGGGAGCGGCTTTAGCCGCGAATGTTTTAAAAACTTCGCGACTAAAGTCACTCCTACAAATCACACCATCGCCTCGCCACTGCCGCCCAGCATAATTTCGCCAGAATCGGCCATGCGGCGTGCGGTGGTGAGAATTTCTTTTTGCGCGGCTTCTACATCGGCCAGGCGCATGGGCGGTTTGGTTTCCAAATCGTCGCGTAAAAGTTCGGCAGCACGTTTGGACATATTTTTGAAGATTTTTTCTTTGAGTTCGTCGTCGGCACCTTTGA
>DAOORH010000528.1:0-2075 GCA_035389145.1 Cellvibrio sp. | reverse complement strand
CGAGTCATTAATTCGTTTTCTAAGGTATCGCCGCCCACTACATAACTGTTTGACGCATACCAAAAAGCGGGGATGGGCGTGCTTGGGTTTGCATCCAATTTTGCAAGCTGTGCTTCCAGCTCTTGTATCATTTTTTCAGCAGAATCTTGGCTGCCGGTTAGCTCACCAAAGCGACGAATATGGGAACTAATATCGGCCAAGGTACGCGGTAAAGAGAGCGTTTCAACTCGAAAGCCCAATTGCTTCAACAAGACTTTTGCATCACCTGCGCCAAAGTCACCAGCAATAATTAAATCAGGATTGCGCGGCACCAAATCCTCGGCAAGACCACGATTCAAATGAAATTTCTGTGCCTGTTTCGCAAACGGCGAAAACTGCGGGTTACCGGAAATGTAGGTCAGTGAATTAACACGCGCAGGCTCAACCAGCTTTAGCAGAAGCGCATCCAAGCATAAATTGAGCGAAGCAATACGCTGAGGTTTTGCCACATTATCGGCAATGGCAAATGATGAAAGCGCAGCGGTGAGGAGGATAAACAAAAATCTGCGCATAAGAAAACTTACAAAAAATCGGTTGCAAGTTAAAGGCCGTAAATTACGGCCTTTAACCAATGAGCGCCGATTATAGCGGATTCAACCAGGCCGCGCCTCGCACCCCACTCGAATCACCGTGAACAGCTTGTACGATGGGTGTATCACACTCAAAACCGAACACGTATTTACTTAAGAGTTCAGGTACAACGGTGTATATCTCAGCAATATTAGATGCACCGCCGCCAAGCACAATAATATCGGGGTCCATAACATTGATAACCGCTGCCAAGCCGCGTGCGAGTTGATCAAAGTAGGCATCCAATACTTGGCGCGCACGAATTTCGCCCTTGGCTGCACGCTCAACAATTTCATGCCCCTGAAGTTTTAAACCAGAATCCAGCTCGTAAGATTTACACAAACCCGTGCCAGATAAAAATGTCTCCTGACAACCAGATTTGCCGCAATAACAGGGGCGCTCTTCTAATTCTGCTTCACGCGTCCAAGGTAATGAATTGTGACCCCACTCCCCCGCTACGCCATTGGGGCCAACAATCGGTTGGCCTTTAAACGCAACGCCAGCACCGCAGCCAGTACCCAAAATGCCTGCAAATACCAAATCATAGCCGCGGCCAGCGCCATCGGTAGCTTCAGACACAGCGAGACAATTAGCATCGTTAGTGATTTTTACATCGCGATTTAAGTGCGCAGAAAGATCTTTTTGAAAGGGCTTGCCATTAAGCCATGTCGAGTTGGCATTTTTTACAAAACCCGTTTTGCGCGATACGGTGCCAGGAATACCAATGCCCACGGGCAAGTTGGACTGGCCAGCCGCAGCCTCCGCTTGGGCGACCAAACTCGCGATATCACGCAGAGTTGCCACGTAGTCATCGCGCACCGTAGGAATGCGGGTACGAAACAGCTCTTGGCTATCACCATTCAGCAAAATCACCTCAGTTTTAGTACCGCCAAGGTCTATTCCAATTCGAAAATCTGTCATTTTATGAAACCCGTTACATAAGAAAGGCGCGATTATAAGTTTGGGTCGCCACACAACGCAAATGGCGGATTAAATCATCTGAGCTACACTCAAAGGCATACAGTAAATTCCAGAACTCAATGAAGATACCCTATGACTCAAGAACGCCGCCGATTTAGCCGCATTGATTTTGATGCCCGTGTAGAAATTGCTCAGGGCGATAAAAACTGGCAAGCGCAACTTTTAGATATTTCGTTAAAAGGCCTGCTACTCGCCAAAATGGGGCCTTATCAGTTACAGCCTACCACACCGATTTTGGTAAAAATTATTTTATCGGATCAAACCAGTATCGCCATGTCGGCGCAAGTTGTTCATCAAACCTTGGAGCAACTAAACCTTGCCTGCGTGACTATAGATATCGACAGTATTAGTCATTTGCGCCGTTTAATTGAATTGAATATTGGCGATGCCAGTGCGGCTGAACGTGAACTATCTGAACTGCTTGCTGATTAATTCGTTTATTTGATAGAGGTAGCTTAACACCATGAATGACGATGACCGCCGAA
>DAOORH010000527.1:0-2076 GCA_035389145.1 Cellvibrio sp. | reverse complement strand
TCCAAGAGCGTGTCAACGGCTTGCCAGACGTATCTTTAATATCGTTAGTTAGGAATACCAAGTATTTAGCTTTGGATTTTAAGGGTACTAAAGGACGAAGCCGAATCACGTTATTAGTGCCGCCATCAAGCGATACGACCTTGGTGTCGAAGTTCGCCGCGCCGCTGATACCCACGATGTTGGCGGGATTCAGGGCATCTTTACCGCCGGTATTTAGCTCTAGCAAAAATACTGTTTTCATCGGCAGTACAGTAGCGGCATCCACACTGCCTTCAACCATCACATCAAAATACGCTGAGGTGGAAAAACCGTCCAAACCATTCAAAGTTGCACGCACCGTATCAGAGGGTGTACCCACATCAGCGGTGCCATCGCTCGCGGCGGCCTTGGCAAATATCAAGTCAGTATTAAAAGGTAAATCAGATATCACTGGGTCAAAACGCGGGTGAGTACCAGCCACAAAAGCTTCAGCATCGTTTAAAGGAGGTGCTTTTTGTTTGTCGCTACCGCCACCGCAGCCAACTATAAAGGCCGATAGCAATACGACTGAGATGAGTCCAGGTAATCTGTTGATTTTATTGTTCATAATAGCTTCCTGAAGGGTGGCCTAAGGGTTGGCCTACGGATTGAAAAGTCACACCGAAAGAGTATAGCTAAGAATTTGAAAAACGATTTTGTCAGAGCACTAGATTCCATTCACACGAAAACATGTCACAAAAGGTGACTTAAATAATCTAATGCAGGCTATTTTCTCACCCATACTGTAAATAACTGTTTGCATAATTGACTCCCCCTGAGTAGTTGCTAGCCTTATATAACTTTTGACCATAAGAGACCTCCAGCCATGACTATTTCACGCCGCAATTTCGTTCAGAGCGCTGCTGCCGCCGTAGCGCTTTTAAGTATTAAAAACAATGCCATTGCCGCGGCTGCCGAACGCACAGGCATCAAAGATTTTTATAAAGACGATTTTCGTATTGGCACGATACTAAGCAATGAGGCACTTTTAAAAAATGACACCCAGTTACTTGCATTGGTTGCACGCGAATTTAACGCTATAACCGCGGAAAACTGCATGAAGTGGGAACCGATTAGGCCCAATGATAAAGACTGGGATTGGACTGCTGCTGACAAGTTCGTAGAATTTGGCGAAAAGAACAAAATGTACATTGTTGGCCACAACTTGGTATGGCACAGCCAATGCCCCAAAGAAGTGTTCCAAAATGAAACCGGTGGCGTGATCAGCAAAGAAGGCCTCACCAAAAAAATGCAAGATCACATCGCAACGAAAGCTGGCCGCTATAAAGGCAAGATACAAGCGTGGGACGTTGTTAACGAAGCAGTGGACGATGACGGCTCATGGCGCAAATCACCTTGGTACAACATCATGGGTGAAGATTTTATTGCCAAGGCATTCCACTTTGCACACGAAGTTGATCCGAAAGCCCATCTTATTTACAACGATTACAATACCGAGACACCTGCCAAGCGTGCCTTCATTGTAGATATGGTTAAAAACTTTAAAAAGAAAGGCGTACCCATTCAAGGCGTAGGCATGCAGGAGCACTTGAGCATTGATGGCCCTGGTGTTGAGGAAATTGATAAAACCTTAACCATGCTGAAAGAAATTGGGGTGCGTGCGCACATCACCGAATTGGATATTGATGTCTTGCCATCGGTTTGGAATTTACCAACCGCTGAAGTATCAACACGTTTTGATTACACACCAGCACGTGACCCCTACACCAAGGGTTTGCCGAAGGAAATAGAAGAAAAACTTGCAAAACGCTACGAAGATATCTTCAAAGTCTATTTGAAACATCGTGACAATATCGATCGTGTAACGCTATGGGGAACAACGGACGCAGAGTCTTGGCTTAACGGTTTCCCAATTAGAGGCCGCACAAACTATCCATTATTGTTTGATCGCCAATCAAAACCAAAAGCAGCTTACTTTAGATTGTTAGATTTGAAGAAGTAATTAAATGCGGGCTCATAATTGCGAGCCCGCGTTCTTTCTGTACAAATTACTTATTGAGGTTCTGCGAGAAAAACGGAAACATTACCCCAAAAATT
>DAOORH010000526.1:0-2088 GCA_035389145.1 Cellvibrio sp. | reverse complement strand
TCTAATACCTCTCGGTGTACATCTAAGGCATCTATAGCGCTATAGGCGACGAGAGACTTTATTTCAGCGTTCATTTTGTTGAGTTTCGGAATGATAGATGTCTCCATTTCTGGATTCTTATTATTTACCACCGCTTTTTCTTCATCTGATAGCTGAGCAAATGCTTTCTCAAAGCTTCTATGTTGCGTGGCGAGAGAAAAATGTTTCTTTACCTCAGGCTGAATAACGTAGTTATTTAAGTATTTTAGCTCTTTTTTGGATAGGTTAGACGTGATAATCGCTATCAATCCCGCTCTGCTGTTTTTTAGCATTGAGGGGAGGTCGACAGTGTTTAGAAAATCAAGCCCCTCTTTTAATTCAGGTTTGTCGCCGAGAACTTTATTAATTTCATCTACGGCTGCAAGTTGCATGGGCAGCAAGAAATTGTCGAATATGCTTTCAGCATCTGTGGTTGAATTTGCCGCGCTAATTTGAGCAACGCATAGGAGAGTAATACACAATATTACAGTTAATATTTTTGCCGTTAACCAATGTTTAGTTGGAAAAAGAGTAAATGAATTGTTCATGACGTTATTTTCATTGTGCTGTGTAAATTAAAGATTTTTTAGATCCTAGTCCCTGAGTAGCAACCATACATTTTCGTGGGCGGGGCATTGGCCTTTTAGTTTTCCGATAACTTCAGCGCTTTCTAATAATGTGAGTCTGTAGTCTGCGCCGTAGTGAGTGTTTATTTCTTCATTACTAATGGAAAAGGGTGGGCCAGCCAATTGGCTTTGGTCGTATTCAAAGCAAATTAGGAGTTGCTTTGCGTAGTGGGTGATTGCTTTTAGGTGTGATGTGTATTGCATACGCATTTCAAAGGGCAGTGCGACTAAAGCAGCGCGATCATAAATAGCATCTACTTCGCCGATTAGGTTGTTGGTTAGATTAAAAATATCGCCCACAAATATGTCGATATTGGGTGCGCTGTAATGTTGTAAGCTTTCTAACTGAGTAATCTCAGGCATTACACCTAGCTCTTCAAATAGTTGTCCAATGGCTAGTGGGCTTAGTTCTGCACCAATCACTTGGTAGCCTTGCGCGAGCAGCCAATGAATGTCTAGGGTTTTGCCGCACAGGGGTAAAAATACGCGGCTGTTAGGTGCTAAACCAAGTGCGTAGAAATGTTTAACTAATAATGGGTTTGCATCACTGTTGTGAAAACCAATATCGCTATCTTGCCATTTCTTATGCCAAAAATTGGGTTCCATAAATCGTTCTAGTCGTTGAAATAAATAGGTGGGATTATTGTTTCTTAAGCTCGCCGGTACCTATTTGCATCCATTTGGTGCCGGGTACGGAATCTTTTACGGCAGTATTATTTACGGCTCGCATGGAGTAGAGAAGGATGCTCTGATCATCTTTCAATGTTATGTATAGCGTTTGCGATTCTACCCATAGGCCGTCTTCATCGGTTCCGGAATTAAAGAAGTGCCCGGAGATTGTGTCTTTGTTGGTTTCAAGTTTAAAACCATTAATGTAACTCCTGCGAAGCTTAACCCATTCGCCTGCTTGATTTTTATTAAAAATTTCAATATTGGTGGGGGTTACTTCAATGGCAAAGGGATGCGTATATTTTTCCTTGAACGTAGTATTTTCAAAGTACTGATAATTCATTTCACCTTCCCATCTGCCGTACAACGAAGTGATTAATGAAATTTCGCTGGTAGCTTTATCGGGCGTTGCTGACTTATCCGACGTGGCAGCCGTGGCTGTTAAGGATAAGAAGCAGATAAGTGCGAGGGTTAAAAGTTTATTCACGTAAGGTATCCATTTTTAATGTGGAGTTTGTGGCTTTATTGTTTGTTGGGGAGTTGTTATTTTACATGCGATGTACGATAACTCATAAGATCTCATTTTAAAAATCATACGTAGGTTGGGCAGTCATGCCCAACATGTCCATGTGTCCGGTTAAACCGAAAGTTAAAAATGTGATTTGGCGTTTTTAATTGGCATGGTTCCGGTTTTGTTATTTATTGTGTTGGGCATGGCTGCCCAACCTACGCGAACTTGTGAATGGTTGAATATGGCCAGTCTTGCGCGTTGCTT
>DAOORH010000525.1:0-2104 GCA_035389145.1 Cellvibrio sp. | reverse complement strand
TTTGGTTTGTGAACCGATTGTGCTGGTGCTTTGGGCGCTTTATCAAACATTCAGGCATGCACCCTGATTGGGTTCCGCGTTTGTATCCGCGCAATCAAGCGCTATATGATGCCACTCGAGTGCACGAGCGTTTGGTTAATACGCAGCATTTACCTGAGCAAAAGTTGTCTGGCCATTTGTTGCACTACGTTTATGACTCTGTGCGCCATCAGCAACAAAAAGCGGCGCACTACGCTGAAGAGTGGGCCTTGCAGCGTGTGAAAGCGGGAAAGAAGGCCTCGCTTACAGGTGCAAGTTTGCACGCATTTGCGTGTTTTATTCGCATGTATATTTTTCGATTGGGTTTCCTAGATGGCAAGCAAGGTTTTTTGCTCGCACTGCTGTTATCACAATCGACGTTTATTAAATATGCCGAGTTATGGGATCGAACACGGTAAATGCACTTTTATTTTTTTGAGTACATGAATGTCAACAAATAAAAAACATTTGAACATATCCTCGGCACGTATTTATTTGCGTTTGATGTCCTATGCAAAGCCAATGATAGGTATTTTTTTACTTAGCATTTTAGGTTTTTTGCTTTCGGCCTACTATACGGCAGCATTTGTGGGGCTATTGGAGTCATTGATAAAAAATGTTACACCTAGTGATTCTAGTGCAGCTATAGAAATTCCCTTGCTGGTTATCGGGTATACAGTTTTGCGAAGCTTAGGTGCTTTTATCGGAACTTATTCTCTTGCAAAAGTTTCCTTAGGTATTATCCATCAATTGCGAAAAGATGTATTTGGACATATTACATCCTTACCTCAGCATGTATTCGATTCGCGTAATTCAGGCCAATTAATTGCTGTGATTACTTACAATGTCAATGGCGTTGCGGGGGCGGTAACTGATGCACTTCGCGTATTACTGCAACAAGGAACTGTTGTGATTATTTTAACTCACACGTTAATTATGTTGAATTGGAAGCTTACGATGGCGTTTGCCATTATTGCACCTGTCATCGGGATTTTGGTTTCTTACGTGGCAAAACGTGTTCGACGCCTTACGCACAAAGTACAAGATTCAGTAGGTGATATCACACAGGTTACTACCGAGATGATTAACGGTGTGAGAGTGATGCGTACTTTTGGCGGTGAAGCATACGAAAAAAATCGGTTTAATATCGTTAGCCAAAAAAATTATATCCATAACCTAAAAACCATTATGACGACCGCTGCCAGTACACCAATGATTCAAGTCCTAGTTGCATTTGCTATGGCTGGTCTAATATATGCAGCTTTAACTTATGCTGATCTAAAAAATCCTGCGACTTTTGTTGCTTACATAACTGGTGTGGGTATGATTTTAAATCCCATTCGTAAATTGGGTGAGGTATCGCCCTTAATTCTTAAAGGTGTTGCGGCAGCTGAAAGCGTATTTCAATTAATAGATGAACCTAAAGAAGACGATAACGGCCAGTTTGAAACTCCGCGCGCTAAAGGTATCGTCAGCTTTGAAAAAGTGAGCTTTGCTTATGCCCCTCAAGGCGAGAGCGCTTTAGATCAGGTAGACTTGGTTGTACAGCCGAGTGAGATTGTTGCTTTTGTGGGGCGATCTGGCAGCGGTAAATCAACACTAGTAAATTTATTGCCACGGTTTTATGAGGTGTCCAGTGGTGTGATTGCCATAGACGGCGTATCCACTAAAGATTACACGCTTGCCAACCTACGCGAACAAATTTCTTTCGTAAATCAACAAGTCACTTTGTTTGAAGGCACTGTTGCCGACAACATCGCCTATGGTCGCGCACACAAGGTGACAAAAGAAGACATCAAGCGTGCTGCAGATTTGGCTTATGCCACCGAATTTATTGAGCAGTTGCCCCAAGGCTTTGATACACAGATTGGAGAAAGTGGTGCGCGTTTATCGGGTGGCCAACGTCAGCGCTTAGCCATAGCGCGTGCAATTCTAAAGGATGCCCCCATTTTAATTTTGGATGAGGCAACTTCGGCGTTGGATAATGAGTCAGAGCGTTATATTCAAGCTGCTATGGAACAGGTGATGAAAGGGCGTACCACTTTTGTGATTGCGCACCGCCTCTCGACTATCGAGCATGCAGATC
>DAOORH010000524.1:0-2118 GCA_035389145.1 Cellvibrio sp. | reverse complement strand
GCAGGAATTGAGGTAATAAAAGCAGCGCTAAACTCGCTAAATGAGTTACCATTTACAACCGAATTGACCAAATAAGACTGGAAATGTCATCGTCAGAATAAAGCTTTTTATCCACGCATCGCTTTATGGAAAAGATGACTTTCAGCTAAGAGTCAAAAAGACTATAATCTATCCTACGGCAAACTAGAAATATCAACCTTAACTCCGTTATAGGAAAACTATTGTGACTAGCAAACTTGAACAACTGAAACAATTTACCGATGTGGTTGCCGACACAGGCGACATTGAAGCGATTCGTCTGTACAAACCACTTGATGCAACCACCAACCCTTCTTTGGTATATAAAGCTGCACAAATGCCGCAATACCAAGACCTGTTGACCGCCTCTATCAATGCAGCCAAAGGCATTACCAACAGCGCTGAACAGTTAAGTGCTGCAAGCGACAATTTGGCCGTGGGTATTGGTTTGGAAATTTTGAAAATTGTTCCAGGCCGTATCTCTACCGAAGTAGATGCACGCTTGTCATTTGATACCAAGGCGAGCATCGCAAAAGCTCACCAATTGATTGATTTATACGCAAAAGGTGGGGCTGATAAATCACGTGTATTGATTAAGTTGGCATCCACTTGGGAAGGCATTCGCGCAGCAGAAGTGTTAGAAAAAGAAGGCATTAACTGCAACTTAACATTGTTGTTTGGCTTCAACCAAGCTGCCGCTTGTGCTGATGCTGGTGCGTTTTTGATTTCCCCTTTCGTGGGCCGTATTTTGGATTGGTACAAAGCCAACACCGACAAAAAAGAATATACCGCTGAAGAAGATCCAGGCGTAATTTCTGTGCGTCGCATTTACAACTACTACAAGCAAAATGGCTACAACACCGTAGTGATGGGCGCGAGCTTCCGTAACCTTGGCGAGATTGAAGCCTTAGCAGGTTGTGACCGTTTGACCATTAGCCCTAACTTGTTGCAAGAATTGGAACAAGACCAAGGGAAATTGGAGCGCGTACTTTCTCCATCAAACTCTGGTGAAAAAATTGCCAAATTAATTGAAAGTGAAGCCAGCTTCCGTTTTGGCATGAACCAAGATCAAATGGCAAATGATAAATTAGCCGAAGGTATTCGCGGTTTCGTGAAAGACCAAATCAGCTTGGAAAAATTATTGAAAGAGCGCGCGTAATTATTCGCGAACTTGAGCAATAGTTTTCAAAATGCCACCTGCAACCTGCAGGTGGCATCTCTGCACTAATATCACATCCATAAAAAATCTAGCAACAACACCCCAGACACAAAACCGTCAATCCTTCTGCACTTCAATAATAATTCGATCAATAATCCCTTTAGACGTCGTTAGATTATCTATATCGGTATAAATTTTACCATCAACGCCTGAATGATGGCCGTGCCCAATGAGTGTCATTGGATAATATTGTTGTGGTGTCTGCGCATCGACAATCGCTTCATAAATGACTGAGGGTTGCGCACTATAGCCATTGCCTGAATAAATTGGATCATCGGGAAATCGGTCGCTGGAATAATACTTGTTAAAATCAAATGCTTGATTAATTTCAAAGCGAACCCGGTATTTATCTGGCAAGGGTTTGTTAGATCGAGATGACAATAAGAAGTTATCCAAAATGGTGGCTCCAGCAAAAGCATCCGTTGCCGGTTGTTTTGTAGAAGCCCTCTCTGATGCAATTTCACCCGCGGATGAAAAAATAGTGTTCGGTATTTTTGACTTAAGCTGATGCAAAAATACAGGCAGTGATTCAGGCCGCACGCGCTGGTCCGCTGTTTCAGGGCTATACTCCTCTGCAAACAACTTGCCCCACGTATCATCGTCATAACCAGAAACATCAGAGTTGAGCACCTCATGTTTATCTCGCAATGTTTGCTTGACGACAAACCTGTTGTTCGCCAATTTCTCAGTGATATACAAAGGCTGGATAAACTCTCCTTCCATTGTCTCTAACCAAAGAGCGTATTGGGGCCAGCGAAAATAAGGGCCTTTACGTAGATCAATCACAAGTTTATTCCCCAGCGCACCCGCTCTGGTGTTGTCAACACGCACATAGCTGAACTGAATTTTTTCTTCTGACTTTTCGCCTGCCCGCAATTTAT
>DAOORH010000523.1:0-2120 GCA_035389145.1 Cellvibrio sp. | reverse complement strand
ACGATCAAACCGCGCTGGCCTTTGCCGATGGGCGCAATCAAATCAATAATACGGCCAGTTAAATCTTCGGTAGACCCATTACCAGCCTCAAGAATTAAGCGCTCATTAGGGAACAGAGGGGTAAGGTTTTCAAACAGAATTTTATTGCGTGAGCTTTCTGGTTTATCAAAGTTAATTTCATTAACTTTTAACAATGCAAAATAACGTTCACCTTCTTTTGGTGGGCGAATCTTGCCAGAAATGGTATCGCCAGTACGCAAGTTAAAACGGCGAATTTGGCTGGGAGAAACATAAATATCATCCGGCCCTGCAAGATACGAAGAATCTGCCGAACGCAAAAAACCGAAGCCATCAACCAAAATTTCCAGCACACCATCACCGTAAATATCTTCTCCGCCTTTGGCGTGGCGTTTAAGAATATTAAAGATGATGTCTTGTTTGCGGGAGCGCGCCAGGCTTTCTAGCCCCATTTCACGCGCGATATCAATAAGTGCTTCGATGGGCTTGAGTTTTAAGTCGGTAAGATTCATAAGTAATGCTTTGTAGGATGGTTGTTGCGGAAATAAGCCGGATGGCTGAGTTGTTTGGGGTTAAGCTCACTAGAAATTAAATCGGGTTTTAACTCTGTAGACATAAACTCTGGTGCGTAATTTTTTCTGTTATTGGCCGCTTGCAGTTTTACGGTATGGCGTTAGCAAACTCGACTGGATGTGTTCTGTAATAGGGTAAGAAACAGCAGGGAGTTAGATCTTATCCAGCGGGAGCTAAACCTTGTGCGGGTTCAACGCGGGACAAGCAGATGAATCGAGTATAGCGACTAAATCTGACAAGTGCAAAACGAAAACCCAAACAAATACAAAAATGAGCTGTTTTAAACAAAAAAATGAAGTGAATTTGGGGAGAGATAAGAGTTTCCGCTACGCCTAGCGCAGCGGAAACAGGAGGTATTACAGAGAGCTATTAATAAATTCGATCAACTGCGCTTTAGACAAAGCGCCCACTTTGGTGGCTGCTGGCTCGCCGTTTTTGAACAGAATCAAGGTAGGGATACCGCGGATACCGAATTTTCCGGGAACCTCTTTATTGGCATCAACATCCACTTTAGCGATCTTCAATTTGCCAGCATATTGCTCAGCCAAATCATCAAGGATAGGGGCAATCATTTTGCACGGACCACACCAAGCCGCCCAAAAATCCACCAACACAGGTACGTCTGCACTTAAAACATCTTGTGCAAAGCTGGCATCACTTACATGTACGATTGCATCACTACTCATTTCAAACTCCACCACTTAGGTATTAATTGACTGTAGTCATCATAAGGATTGGGGTGGGGTCTCGCAAGGAGAAAAAACCTATAGTTACCATAGAGCCCTACAATTACACCTGCTCAAGAACTAGTTTCTATTCAGGATACGACTAAAAACGCCGACTAGATTATCCAGCGTTACCGGCTTGGAAAGGTAATGGCTCATACCGCTGGCAAAAACCGCGTCGCGGTGCTCCTGCAAAGCGTGAGCAGTAAGCGCCACGATTGGCGTTGACGGCAACCCTCGCTGCGCTTCAAACTCGCGAATGCTGCGCGTTGCCTCAAAGCCATCCATTTCTGGCATTTCGCAATCCATAAGAACAACATCGTAGGGCGTCGCCGCTTTGCGTACCATCTCAAAGGCCAACAAGCCATTGTCCACTAGCTCAGGCGTGATATTTAGCTTGCCCAACAATCCCTTGATGACCATGCGATTAACCGCGTTATCCTCTGCGACAAGTATACGTAAATGCGCAAACTTATTTGGCTGTGCTGCACTCACAACCGGCACGTCAAGCAATGCCGGTTCATGCCCCAAGAGCGCAGCCAATTCATATTTCAGAGACTTACCCGATACCGGCTTGCGCAAAATTGCGTGTACGAGATACTGCTGTAAAACCTGCTGATCCAGAACAAGATTGCTTGGCGATAACATAAATACGGGCAACATTTTGGCTTCGCCGTTGGAGCGCAACTGGCGAACAAAATCCATACCGCTCATATCCGACAACAGCGAGTCTACACCAACGAAATCGAATGCCTCACCGCTATGTGCCGCATGCAAAATTGCAGTGTGCGCAGTTTTTGCTGA
>DAOORH010000522.1:0-2155 GCA_035389145.1 Cellvibrio sp. | reverse complement strand
ACAGCCCGATGGTTATTTGGGCGTGGTGACTAAATCTGGTAATGCAGATGAAATTGTTAAACTGATTAATGATGCCCGCCGCGCAGAATATCAACGTCTTGCCAAGGATAACAATATCGCCTTGCCAGACATAGAAGCTATCGCTGGCCAAAAAGCCATGGAGAAGACCCAGTCCGGGCAATATGTCCAAGTCAATAAAAAGTGGATGAAAAAGCCGTAGATAAGTTGTATTTTTTGCGTTCAAAAGCTTGGCGCTGATACGTCGGTGGTTGAAAATATCACCGATGTATTCTGCCATTTCATTTACCTACCATGTTATAAAACCGCTCTGCAATTACACGCTATTACATCACTCTATCTAGTCGCTCGTTAAAAATCACTCAACCCATTAATTTCAATAGAAAAATAGGGTAAGAATAGCACTCCAAATTGCAAGAAAATCGCATTAGACTACACAAAACCTTGCGATTTGGAGTGTGCTTTGATGAAACCTCGCCCGCCGAAAGAAACGAAAAACGACGATCTTTTTCGTTCTCGCCTAACCCAAATCATCAATACCCACCATGAGCTCGCGCAACTTGCTGACAAAATTGATTGGGCGCATATCGACCAACAAGTGCAGCCCTTTTTCGCCGCAGAAGGTCGTCCCGCGATTCCCTCTCGATTTATGATTGGCTTGCACATTTTAAAAAGTATGTACCAACTGTCCGATGAAGCAGTGTGCGAGCGCTGGGTTGAAAATCCTTATTACCAATATTTTTGCGGCGAAGAATTTTTCCAGCATAAATTCCCCATTCAGCGATCTTCAATGACTCATTGGCGAAAGCGTGTAGGTGAAGTTTTTTTGAAAAATTATTACAAGAAAGTTTGCGCATTGCCTTTGTATCCAAGGCATTAAAAACCAATCAACTGAAACGCATTGTGGTCGATACCACCGTTCAACCCAAAGCAGTAGCCTTTCCAACCGATGTTGGCTTGATGCGTAAAGCTATCTCAGCACTGGTCGATCTTGCCAAGAAAAACAACATTGTTTTACGGCAAACCTATGAGCGAGTGGTAAAACGTGCAGCGATTAAAAGTGGCCGCTATCGCCACGCCAAACAAATGAAACGCGCCAAGCGAGAGGAGCAGTTTATTAGAACTCGTTTAGGTCGAGTGATTCGCGATATTAGCCGTAAAATACAGGGTAATGAGGTATTAAAAGACATTTTCACGGCCGACTTGCTAAAGGCGGTTACGCTGCAAAAACAACAGCGCCACAGCAAACAAAAAGTCTACTCATGGCACGCACCAGAAACGGAATGTATTGGAAAAGGCAAAGCACACAAGCCGTATGAGTTTGGTTGCAAAGTTTCGGTAACCACCAACGTAAATCCCGCGCGTGGTGGACATTTTGTTTTGCACATTGGGGCCTTGCATCAAAATCCGTTTGATGGACATACGCTTGCGCCTGTATTGAATTCCTATACACAACAGACAGGCATTACACCCGAACGAATTTATGTCGATAAAGGATATCAAGGGCACACATATGAACATAAACATCGTGTTTTTAAATCTGGACAAAAACGCGGAGTGAAAGGAAAAATCAAAAAAGAATTAAAGCGGCGAAGTGTAGTAGAGCCGATTATTGGGCATTTGAAATCGGATCATGCATTAGGCAGAAATTTCTTAAAAGGTATTGATGGCGATAAGATCAATGCTCTCTTGGCGGGTATTGGGTACAACTTCCGCTTGCTGCTCCGGTGGCTGCGATTTTTTTGTTTCAAGATTGTGATGCGCCTATGGGGGCTGCTTTTCAAAAACAGCGAATCTGGTTTTTACAGATTCGCCATGGGGTAACTTGTAGATTTTAAAGGTGGGTTTTTAACGGGCGACTATCTAATCCCCCCCCCCAAGAATAATATTATTTATTGCTGCTTCAAATCATAGTAGAAAATATAACTCATGACTTGATATTTCTATTTAATCTGAAAACACTTAAGTCCTTACTGCTCGAATGGCGTAATCTTTATTAGGGTCTAAAGGCTGTAGGAGTCTCTCAAATTCAGAACTCTGCACTTTGCCGTGACCTAGATTCAAGCTTGGTAACAAACGTGATGATGGATTCTGTGTTGAAAAGCACTTACGGAGGTAAATGATAAATGGGACTGAT
>DAOORH010000521.1:0-2192 GCA_035389145.1 Cellvibrio sp. | reverse complement strand
TAATAGGATGCTCTTTCTCAGTAACGTCATTAAAGCGTATTAAAAAATCTCTCTTACCAAACCTCTCATGAATCTCGTCAATTTGATGATTGATTTTTATCAGCGCAGTCACATAACCGCGCAAAAGCTCTTCACGCATATCAGCAGTTCTAGGAACATCAAGCGTTTTATAAACTGGCAAGAAAATCAGATAACTTAAGCTATCCTTATTTTCTTGTAATAAACTTAAGGGCGCCGTCATTGCAGCCGAACCAGTTTGATTTGCATACAACAGAGCGCGCTTGCGATTTTTCTCTGAAGACACATCAAAACCTTGAGCATCTTTATTTTTTGCATATGGTTCAATAAACGTAACAGCCACATAATCTTGGCGATCAAATGCCGGAATCAATTTGCCCGCATTATTCTGTTCAGTGATAGAAAAATTACTGAAACCCTCTCTCACCATTTTTTCTTCATAAAGTTTCCGCTCCCGATGGGGTATATATTGATTCCAAGACATAGCAGTAACACCATCGGCACCACTTAACATGTTCGCGGTAAAAAGCCTGAAATCCTCGGCCTGCACTTGATCAGAGGCAAGATAAAGCCCCTTCAACGGCGTTAACGCATTTATATGTTTAGCAAACCCCGAAAACAACGTGCTTGAAATTTCCTTTGCGCTATCATCAAAGGCACGTTCAATTTTTTGCTGCTCACTGCGGCTAGTAGTAACAAAAATACTCACCATTAAGCCGCAACTAATAATCAGCGGTACACCTACTGTTTTAAAACGATTGCGCCATAAAACACGAGGTTGGGCGAACAGAATAAAAACAAAGGGGGTCGCAATGAGTACACCAATGGCATCCCCTGTCCACCAAGTTACCCAACTATAGATAATTTGCGAAAATGAGATGACATCATTCAGATAAAGTGAAATAACACCAACACTCGCGCTAACAATACTGGCAACAGGCCCACCCATAATAAAAAATATAAAAATACTCCACTCATCCATTAGTGCATTAGGAAAGCCAATCAATCGTTTAATTAAACTAGCGCCAACCCATGTCGCCAAACAACTGCCCAATGCTATTTCAGATGCGACCACAAGCACCGCTAAACTAAAATCACCACCGCCACTTATGGCCATGCTGGTATTGAGTAAAACAGAACCAATAAAAACACCAAATAAAAGTGGATTACCCCAAATTAAAACGGCGGCGAGGGAAATACCCAGCGGTGGAAAAATAGCCGTAACGAAACCAGGGGGAATTGCAAGTAATAAGGCGAGGCGACCTGCCAGCACATATGCACAGGCCAATGTAAAAATTCTGATTAATGAAATAAAAAAATAAGGTATGGCTACGGACATAAACCGCTCTCTAATACTAATTTCCTCTAAGACTAGCTGATATTTGCCAAGTTGCTAATAAGCGCTTGCAATATGAGCCAAGCCAAATATTACAGACAAAAAAAAGCCGCCGAGAGTGTCAGCGGCTTTTTTGTAGAGGTTATCTCGCTTAACGTAACAGGGACAGAACTTCTTTTGGCCTTGCGTTAGATTGCGCCAGCATAGCTGTTGCAGCTTGTTGCAATACTTGCGCTCGGCTCATTGCTGCAGTTTCTGCGGCAAAGTCGGCATCGGTAATACGTGAGCGCGCTGAGGATGTTTTCTCGGACACGTTCGCCAAGTTGTTAATAGTGAATTCCAGCCGGTTATTGATAGCACCCATTTGCGAGCGCGCATCGTTAATCGTCGTCAATGCATTATCGATAACACCAATTGCCTTTTGAGCACGCGCTGCAGTATCGATACTAATGGACGCAATCGCAGTACCGAAGGAGCCACCAGCAGTAGCATTAGCCTCAAGCATACCAATTTCTGCCGCAGTAGCATTAACTCCCAAATCAAAACTAATTGGATTGCCGTTAGCACTGGTAAGTTTAATGCCCGCCTCGACTCGCAAGCCAGCCGCCGCGGAACCGTCGGTCGGAACTTCAGCACCCGACGCCATAAATTTCGTAAAGGTAGCACCACTGAATCCATCATCCGGTACACCGAATGCACCATCAGCCGTGCCATTGTTAAACCGAATTGCACCCTGATCCGACTCGAGTACAATTCTGTTACCAAGTAAAGATGCCAGTACGCCCGTGGTATTGCTTGCTTCGTTAATGGTATCAACCAAGCCCTGAGCTGTTGTCAC
>DAOORH010000520.1:0-2213 GCA_035389145.1 Cellvibrio sp. | reverse complement strand
CGCTCAATGTAGCGCGCCAACCAAAATAAATGATCTGCCGTGCGTGATAACATATTCTTTTCTCCGTCTACTCTTATAAGGGGCCGCTTAAAAATTTAGCTCTTAATCTTCCTGCCCCTAGTCTTCTAGAACCCAAGTATCTTTAGTGCCGCCACCTTGCGATGAGTTCACTACCAGCGAGCCTTCACGCAAAGCAACACGCGTTAAACCACCGGGCACCATGCGAATATCTTTACCTGAAGACAATACAAAGGGGCGCAAATCTATATGGCGCGGCGCAATACCTGCATCCACAAAAATGGGGCAAGTCGATAACGCCAGCGTAGGTTGCGCAATATATTTGTTAGGGTTAGCCACTAAATGCTTACGGAATTCTGCAATTTCTGCTTTAGTTGCCGCCGGCCCTACCAACATGCCATAGCCGCCCGCACCGTGAGTTTCTTTCACTACTAATTCAGCAAGGTTATCTAATACATAAGCCAATTCTTCGGGCTTTCTGCACATGTGCGTGGGCACATTATTCAGAATAGGTGTTTCATCTAAATAAAATTTAATCATCTCGGGAACATAAGGGTAAATCGATTTATCGTCTGCGACGCCCGTGCCTATCGCGTTGGCGAGAGTCACGCGACCCGCGCGATAAACGGATAACAAACCGGCAACACCCAGCATAGAATCTTGACGGAACGCCAACGGATCTAAAAAGTCATCATCCAAACGGCGATAGATAACATCAACACGTTTTGGCCCTTGAGTTGTACGCATATAAACAGAATCATCGCGCACAAATAAATCGCGCCCTTCCACTAACTCTACGCCCATTTGTTGCGCTAAAAACGCGTGCTCAAAATACGCGGAGTTGAAACTGCCCGGTGTTAAGACCACTACATTCGGATTCTCTACACCTTGCGGCGCACACAAGCGCAAATTATCTAACAGCATATCGGGATAATGTTGCACGGGTGCTACCGCATGTTTAGCAAACAATTCTGGAAATAAACGCATCATCATTTTGCGATTTTCCAGCATGTAAGACACGCCAGAAGGCACACGCAAATTATCTTCTAACACATAAAATTCGCCTGCACCGGCGCGTACCATATCTACACCAGCAATGTGCGCATAAATTTGGTTGGGAACATCAACACCTTGCATCTCTGGGCGATATTGCGCGTTGCGCAAAATTTGCTCGGCGGGAATTATACCGGCGCGTAGAATTTCTTGGCCGTGGTAAATATCATGTAGAAATAAATTTAAGGTCTTAACGCGTTGCTCCAAACCTTTTTGGAGCATCTTCCATTCATTCGATGGAATTATGCGGGGCAGCAAATCAAAGGGAATTAAACGTTCCGTACCTTCCTCTTCACCATAAACAGCGAAGGTGATCCCTAAACGGTGGAAAGTTAAATCAGCTTCGGCTTTTTTGCGCGCTAGGCGCTCATTGGGCAAAGTACTTAACCATTGGCCGTAGGCTTGGTAGTGAGGTCTCAAAACCTCAGGAGCAGCCATCATTTCATCGTAAAAAACAGGTTTAGCCATTGGACACCTACAAACTTATTATCGGTAATGTGATTGGAGCGAAATACGTGCCAAGAAAACAGCGACTTTTAAGGGGGTTCAGAGGAACAAGTGCACCAAAGTGAAGCAACGGTTCAAAGGCGCTCTAAAACAGCGCCTTTTTGAAGCAACACTAAAAAGGTAGCCCATTTCTGCGGTCTTGACGAAATAAATGGTGCACGCACTGCCCAAAAAAAGCAGACCTAAAACGAAAAAAGAGCACATAAAGTGCTCTTTTTAAACAGTAAGCCAAAACGAATTACTTAATTAATCGAATTGCGAAAGGCGCGCGATAGGTTTGCCCGCTGTTGGCTGCAATAATACCCATAATGCAAAACACCAAGTGCAGAATTCCGACTGCAGCCATAACCAAGAAGCCAATTAAAATAATCGCCAAAATTGTACCCGCAACATAACCAATGATGGCGGTAATAGACCAGTTAAGTGCCTCTTTGCTTTGATCGACGATATAAGGGTCATCTTTTTTAACCAAATACAAAACCAAACCGGGAATAAAGCCAAAAAATAGAGTGCCAATCCACAGCAATAAGGCGAGGTTTTTAGAGTCTTGGGAGACTTGAAATACTTCTTTTGATTCTACCGGATCCGTCATAGCAGCCACCTTTATGATGTAGAGAATAGAGTTTTTATGAAAA
>DAOORH010000519.1:0-2218 GCA_035389145.1 Cellvibrio sp. | reverse complement strand
ATCAATTGAACAATATATTCCTCGACGCTCTCGGCCATATGCAATTCAAGGATTTCCTTGCGCGCCGCCATAAGTGTTGTTTGGGTAATGGTGGCCGGGGTTGCGCTGGGCACTGCAGCTGCTTCATTGCGCACCAGCTGCAAAATTCGGCGCTCAGCGGCGACATCGGGGTAATCCACATTAACATGCAATAAGAAACGGTCGAGCTGCGCTTCTGGCAGCGGGTAAGTACCTTCCTGCTCGATGGGGTTCTGGGTCGCCATCACCATAAATAGAGCCGGAAGAGGGTAGGTTTTACTGCCCACGCTCACTTGGCGCTCGGCCATAGCTTCTAACAATGCCGACTGTACTTTGGCTGGCGCGCGGTTAATTTCGTCTGCCAGTACCAAGTTGTGAAAAATCGGCCCTGGTTGAAATTCAAAGGTGCCTTGCTGGGGACGGTAAATGTCAGTGCCTGTGACATCGGAGGGTAATAAGTCAGGGGTAAATTGAATACGGTGGAAATCCCCTTCAATAGCCTGCGCTAGGGTTTTAATCGCTTTAGTTTTGGCTAAACCGGGCGCGCCTTCGACTAATAAATGACCATCGGCCAAAAGGGCGATTAATAAACGCTCAACCAAGTGCTCTTGGCCAATAATTTGATCGTTCATCCAGATCTTTAGGGTTTGGATTTGCTGGAAATTACTCATAAACATGCTCACAAAAAAGAGTGCCTTCAGGTTGAATCAAATAATAAAAAATTGAGAACTAAGAGCACTAGATTAATCTGTTATTGAAATCTAGGTGCGGCGCATAGACTGCCACATTTGGTGGCAGTTCCTTGTTTTTCAAGAGCCCATTTGTTTTATCAAGAAGAATGCGCACTGAATTTCACATTTATAGGCTGTGCAGGGCAGTGAATCGGCCGAATGCCGATTTGTGGGCTAGTCTTAAGGCAATTACGTGAATAATACGCTGTTTTAATCCATTAGGTTGGCAAGGAGTTTAGGTGTGAATATTCAATTAGTTGCCTCACAAGATTTAGCCGCGTTTGTGCAAGATTTACGGCTGTTTGCGAGCGAAAAAATCCCTGCTAGCGAGCTACAGGGATTTATTAAATTTACAGAATATTACTTTTCGCGTTTTCCTCTAGATGAGCTCGCTGGTCGTTATTTAGGCGATGTATTTGGCAGCGTCTACCAATGGTGGCGATATATTCAGCATTTTGACGGAGCAGAGGCCGAGATCAGTTTAATTAATCCCAAACTGGACGTAGAAGGCTGGGTTTGCCCGCATACGGTACTCGTAGTTCAACAAATCGATATGCCCTTTTTGGTGGATTCAATTCGCATTGAACTCAACCGCCGCAATATTGCGATTCATGCGATTAAAAGCACTGTGTTCAATGTTACCCGCGACGCTAAATTTCAGCTGGTGGATATTTTAGACGCGCCCAATGTTGAACAAGTCTCTAGTAAGGAGGCTTTTGTTTATCTAGAGATTAATTTACTAACGCTCAAGGCTGAGCTTGAGGAGATTAAGCAAAGTTTATTGTCGGTATTAGCTGAGCTTAGTGTGGTCGTGCGCGATTTCAAACCCATGCTGCAAGCGGTAACCGCGGCAGAAGAAAATTTAAATCATGCAAGTAAATCAGTCGCTGTTTCCAATGTCAGCGAAAGCCAAGCCTTGTTGGCGTGGTTGCGCGATAGCAATTTTACGTTTCTGGGCTACAGCGAATACGAATTTGGTGAGCGCGACGGAAAGAAGTTTTTGCGCGAAAAAGTGGATAAGCGTTTAGGTGTATTTGCCTACAAAGGCGGCGAGGCTAATTATGCCGAAGCAGATGATTTAAATGCGGGTATGGCGCGCTTTCATCTTGCGCCGCAAGTATTAACCTTTTCTAAATCATCGGTGCGCTCGCGCATTCATCGTTTAGCCTATTCAGATTATATCGTTGTCAAGCAATTTAATGATTTTGGCGATGTAATCGGTGAAATGCGTTTCCTCGGTTTATACACATCCAGTGTGTACACCATGATGCCGAGTAAAATTCCCTTGGTACGCAATAAAGTCAGCAAAGTGTTTGAACGTACGGGTTTGAGTGCGCACAGTCATGACGGAAAAGCGCTTCAGCAAATTTTAGACACGTTTCCGCGCGATGAATTATTTTTAAGTAACAGTTCGGAACTCTTCGAGACCGTCACCGCTATAGCGCGCATTAATGAACGCTATATGGTGC
>DAOORH010000518.1:0-2227 GCA_035389145.1 Cellvibrio sp. | reverse complement strand
AACGCCAAGAATATCGCCTGGAAACCCGGCTCACGGTTTTTTTAGAATTGGGCGACGAAGCAGATACCGAGCCCATGATTGTGGTCAGTCGCAGTCTCGATATTTCTGCTAATGGCCTGCGCATTATCACCGACCGAGAACTACCTGCCGGCAGCATTGTGCGCGCCTGCGTACAAACGCAGGATATGCAGCAACGCTTTATGTTGATTACCGAAATTAAATGGGCGCAAGCCTGGCAGAACCCTGGCGAATTTTTAATTGGCTTAGCGCTATTTGAATCTGAGGACTCCGATATTTTGGAGTGGAAAGAGTTTATTGCACATGAGTGCAAACCCTAGGATGATTCATCTTACTGTTTACTCACTCTTTTTACACATCCCTTTTTACACATCTCTTTTTAAGAGTTCAGTAGATTAAAAGTTCAGTAGATAATTAAGGCCCCAATCATTAAACTCGCAGGTGAGATCACTGCGAGCACGCTCAAATGAGTATTGAACAACCGCCTATCGATAATTCATCTTCCGATGCAACGCTCATCAACGCAGAGACAGCGGTAACGCATATTGATATGCATCTATTACCGGAGAGCACTCCTGCATCAAAACAACCTACGAGCATTGATATAGGCGATACCATTAAGAATCGCTTTGTATTAGATAATTTACTCGGCAAAGGTGGAATGGGCAGCGTCTATCGCGCACTTGATCTCCGCAAAAAAGAAGCCGGTGACAATAAACCTTACATCGCCTTAAAATTATTAGGGGACGATTTCAAACATCACCCTCACGCGCTGATCACATTACAGCGCGAAGCACGCAAAACTCAGGAACTGGCGCACCCTAATATAGTGACCGTTTATGATTTTGATCGCGACGGCGATTTAATCTATTTAACCATGGAAGAATTAAAGGGAAAATCACTGGACGAGTTATTAGCAGATTCAAAAATTACTCTTTCTCTAAAGCAAAAACTCGACATACTTCAACAAATTGCGCAGGGACTAGCCTATGCCCACAGCAAAGGTATAGTTCACTCAGATTTAAAACCGGCCAATATTTTTATTACCGATAAGAACATAGTAAAGATTTTAGATTTTGGTATTGCACGCGCCGCTAATACAGACATCTATGAAGACCATTTTGATGCAGGGAAATTGGGCGCTGTAACCTTTGCCTATGGCAGCCTGGAAATGCTTAACTTTGAGCCACCGCATACTAGTGATGACATTTATGCGCTGGGCATTATTGCCTGCGAATTAATTGGCAAGGAACACCCCTATCAACGACAAAATGCCCAGCAAGTATTGCTCGATGCTATATCTCCCAAAATACCAGCTCTCACCAACCCACTGTTGCGAAAACTCTTGCAGCACAGCATTGCCATAAGGCGAATCAACCGCATACAGCATGCGGACGATTTTCTTAAGAAACTCAAATTTGCTCGAAAAGGAATAAAAACGACTATCGGAATAGCCGTTACAGGAGCTCTCGCACTGACAGCAAACTTTATTTACTGGCAATATTTTGCCTCCCATGACATTAAATTTTCAGACCTACCTATAGCGGCACAACAAGAATTTAATGCTCACATCAAAGAAGCCGAAACCGCGATGAGTTTTGAGGATTTACAAGGTGCTGTGGTAAGCATTGATCAAGCGTATAAAATTCATCAGTCACAAAAGGAATTGATAAAACTCCGCAACAGAGTTGTCACTATTATTTCCACAAACCTAGCAACCGCCAATACAGAGTTGGAGCGTGAGTTTTATCAACAACAACTGAATCAATTAAAAGCTTACCCAGCGTTTTCAAAGATCACAGAATAAAGCTTCAGAAGATTAATTATTTAGCCCACCCTCTTCCAACCAAGTTAAGATGGTTTGCCCAAAACCATTCAGCTGATCAATAGATGTTGGCGAAGCGCCATTTAAAGAAGAATTACACAATCTATTTTCACCCAAATGGCTGGGATCACCGCAAGCATAAGCCATGAATGATGAGCCCAGCCCACCCGCCGACGATGAAAAAGTAGAATAGTTACGCCAATTGGGCCCAAATGCACTTGTGTTTGTACGATGACAACCCGGGCAGCTAGAATTAATACTAGAACTAATCGACGAAAAACTCACAGTGGAATTCAGCACAATATTGACTGTTCCTTGGCTGACTTTTTTCGTAAATGAATTATCGCGAATACGATAATTGAATGAATCAAGCCCGACAAAATT
>DAOORH010000517.1:0-2229 GCA_035389145.1 Cellvibrio sp. | reverse complement strand
GATGCCATAGTGCGTTTGTACAACGCCTTTTACAGCAAATGGACGCCCGCTAATCCCGCCATTGGCAAGCCCTTAATCAAACCCAAAGGTATTGATGATGTGCCCATTGTCACGGGCACCCTGTGGAGCAAAAATCCCGCAACCACCACCGCTGATTTACTCAGCGTGGCGCGCAGCATACAAACCGAACTGCAGCGCGTTCCCGGTACGCGGGAGATCAGCATTATTGGCGGCTCAGACAATGCGGTAAAAGTGTTATTCGATCCGCAGCGCCTATCGGCTTACAACTTAACGCTGGATGACTTGCGTGCAGCCTTGGGCGCAGCCAACAGCTCATCTGCCGCAGGCGCTCTGGTGAGCGACAACCGCGAAATGCTGGTGCAAGCAGGCAGTTTTTTAATGAAGCCCGAAGATGTCGCTGACCTAGTGGTTGGCGTGCATCAAGGCGCTCCCGTTTTCTTGCGGGATGTGGCCGAAGTCAGCTTGGGCTCAGATACCCCCAAGCAATACGTTACCTATGGCACTGGCATTGCCTCAGCATCAACTGCGAAAGACACTGCACGCTACCAAGCCATCACCTTAGCCGTGGCCAAAAAACCGGGTGAAAATGCGGTGGATGTTGCCGCCAATGTTATCGACCGATTTGAACAAATGCGCGGCGTACAATTTCCCGATGGCATTGAAGCCACCATCACTCGCAACTACGGCGCAACCGCCGAAGACAAAGCCCAAACCCTGATTAAAAAACTGATCTTCGCCACATTATCCGTAATCGTTTTAGTGATTCTTGCACTCGGCAAACGCGAATCGCTGGTAGTGGGCGCAGCCGTGATTGTCACCCTTGCGATTACTTTATTTGCCTCTTGGGCGTGGGGCTTTACGCTCAACCGCGTTTCACTTTTTGCGCTGATTTTTTCTATCGGGATTTTGGTGGATGACGCCATAGTGGTGGTGGAAAATATTCATCGCCACATGACCATCGGCAAGCTGCCACTCAACGAAGCTATTCCTGTCGCGGTAGATGAAGTGGGCGGGCCCACCATCTTGGCTACCTTTACGGTAATAGCGGCACTTTTACCTATGGCATTTGTGAGCGGCTTAATGGGCCCGTACATGCTTCCTATTCCCATCAACGCTTCTACCGGCATGCTGATTTCTTTAGCCGTCGCGTTTATTTTTACGCCATGGTTGTATCGCAAACTTTTCGCTTCGCTCTATAAAGATGGCGTGCAACACGCGCACAGTGACAGCGCGGAAACCGGCAATCGTTTCACGCCTTTTTTCACCAAAATTATGACGCCATTTTTAGGCAAAGAATCGGGCAAAAAAGCGCGCTTGTGGTTGCTGGCGGGAATCATAGGTTTAATTCTTATGTCGGTTGGCTTGGGTGTGGTGAAAGCCGTGATGCTAAAAATGTTGCCCTTCGACAACAAAAGCGAATTCCAAATTATGGTGGATATGCCTGAAGGCACGCCGCTGGAAACCACCCAACAAGTGCTGCAAGCCTTGGCCGACCAAGTGGATACTATTCCCGAAGTCACCGACTACCAACTTTATGCAGGCACTTCTGCGCCGATTAATTTTAACGGCTTAGTGCGTCAGTATTATTTGCGCAGCGAACCGCACATGGGCGACATTCAAGTCAACTTAGTTGATAAGCACGACCGCCAGCGCAAAAGCCACGAGATTGCAGTGGCCGCGCGGGAATTATTAATTCCCATAGGCAAAGGTTTTAACGCCAATGTAAAAGTGGTGGAAGTTCCACCGGGGCCGCCAGTACTTTCGCCTTTGGTTGCCGAGGTCTACGGCTTGGATTACCAACGTCAAATTGCCGTTGCTAAAACCGTGCGCAGCGCTTTTGAAGCCACACAGGATGTCGTCGACGTAGACGATACAATTGAAGCATCGCAAACCAAGTGGCTAATTGCGGTAGACCGTGCGCGCGCCGCACGCTTTGGCGTTGATCAAACCACTATTAGCAATGCCATAAGCACAGCACTGCAAGGGGAAGATGCATCTTTCATGCACAGTGACCACGCCAAGGTCGCCATACCCGTACGTTTGGAATTACCGGCGGGCGAAAAAAGCAGCTTGGATGCAGTGCGTGATTTAAAAGTGCGCTCGCGCGATGGTTCATTAATCGCCGTATCAGAAGTCACTCAAATTATTAAAAGCGAACGCGACCAAACCATTTACCACAAAGATTTATTGCCCGTGGTTTATATAACT
>DAOORH010000516.1:0-2229 GCA_035389145.1 Cellvibrio sp. | reverse complement strand
CATGGCTTCAACAATGACACTACCCCACGTTACGATGAAAAAGCAGCCAAGCTTGCTTGGCATAGAACGGTAGAATTTTTTAATAAAAACCTTCGCAGTTAATTAATTCTCTAGTTAGCACTGCGCAAAAAAATCTCCGCGCAGCTTGAACCTGTAAAGTTAAATAACTACTAGAACATTAAGCCCATATAAAAATGCCTCTCAACAGAGGCATATTTTATTTTCATTAGCCATACACTTATCTACCTGACTATGACCAATAACACCGAAGACAATACCGAAAACCCAAGTAAAAGCATCAAAGTATGGGATTTACCTGTGCGTATTTTTCATTGGGCACTGGTAGTTTTATTTATTACCGCTTACATCACCAACAGCTTAGGCAGTGATTATTTTATATATCACCTATGGTCTGGTTATACGCTGATTATTTTGGTAAGTTTTAGAATAGTGTGGGGATTGGTAGGCACCTATCACGCGCGCTTCAATCACTTTGTGAAGAATCCTGTAGCCACCGCAAAATACGCACTCAGCGTTTTCAAAAAAAAGGATACGCATTATCTTGGCCACAACCCACTCGGTGCGGTCATGGTGGTTATTTTATTAGTCGCTACTTTAGTACAGGCAATTACCGGCCTATTTACCAACGATGAAATTTTTAATGTAGGCCCTTTGTACGCCTACATTAGCGATGAATTAAGTTTGCAGCTAACCTCGCTGCATCGCCAACTTTTTTATTGGATCCTAGGCGCAATAGCCTTACACATTTTGGCTGTTATTTTTCATGTAGTCTTAAAACGCGACAACATTGTTCGCGCCATGTTTACCGGCAAAAAAAATCTACCCACTTCAGAAGATTCGCAACCTCAACCCAGTGATGACCGAGTTTCAATTAAATCATCCAAGATTATGTTGGCGATTTTTATTCTTGCCGTACTCATCGCCATTCTCGCTGTCGTGATTTTGACCGCTCCAGAAGCCGTTACCGATATGGAATATTAAGCTCCAAGTATTTACACAACCTCACAAGTTATAAGCTGAGAAGAATCTACTATTTCACAGCAAAGAAGCAGATGATTAGGATGCTCGCACCCAACACAGGCCGAGCATCTAAGCATGAAAATCCGCGATCTTGATTTCACCGACAACGCAATCAATCAAGAACATCAAGCCCTAGGCTTACCGCCCCTTGAACAAATCCCCCTTCATCCCGTAATCCGCACCGCCGTATGGTTTGCCGCCTTAACCATGATCGGTTTATTGATTTTTGGGCTAACTCACCTATTTGGCACTAGCTGGGCAGACGGTGTGGTGACTATTCAAGCGACGCTAGACGACCCCATGTTCTGGAGCGCCTTAGCCGTAGGCCTGCTCGCCCAAATTGTAGATGGCGCCCTCGGCATGGCTTATGGCCTAACCTCGACCAGCTTCCTACTCGCTACCGGTGCATCGCCCGCCTTGGCCAGCGCGTCTGTGCATATGGCAGAAGTGTTTACCACGGGAATATCCGGTATATCTCACGCTAAATTCGGCAATGTGGATAAGAAATTATTTTTGCGTTTACTCATACCCGGCATTATCGGCGGTTTGTTGGGCGCATTGCTCGTCACCCAAATTGATGGCGACACCCTCAAGCCTTTTATTACCGGCTATTTATTGTTAATGGGTTTGTATGTGTTGAACAAAGCCTTCCGCAAGCACATTGCCACCCGTAAAGAAGAACCCAAACACGTCGCCAAACTCGCTTTGCTAGGCGGCTTTGTGGATACCTCTGGCGGTGGCGGTTGGGGCCCCGTGGTAACCACAACCTTGGTAGGCACTGGGCACGACCCACACACAACTATTGGCTCCGTAAATTTTGCAGAATTCTTTTTAACACTTGCTAGCGCCGCGTCTTTATTTGTATTGGTGGAAGAAAGTATTTGGCATGTGGTGATAGGCTTAATTATCGGCGGATTATTCGCCGCACCTTTTGCAGCTCTTGCGTGTAAAAAATTTTCTACCAGAACCTTGTTAATTTTGGTGGGATTATTGATCAGCGGAATTTCAATTTTTAATTTGTATAAAGCCTTAATCTAGCAAGATTACGAATAGCAGTTTTTTAACTTGTCGTATTTAAACCAAACCCGCCTACCTTTCGATAAGCGGGTTAAGAATCAATGCGAGCAACTCTGGATCCAGGTTAATAAATACGATCAATTAAATCATCAAAGGCGAGTGGCCCCATTT
>DAOORH010000515.1:0-2230 GCA_035389145.1 Cellvibrio sp. | reverse complement strand
CGAAAAAGCCCTAAAGGAAAAGGCCGAGAAAAACAACACAAATAAACCCTAATTTACCGCCAAATGCGCTGCACAAATAACCCGTGCAGCGCAGTAAATACACAAGCGCGAAAAGGGTAATTTAGCGATCAAAATAGCAACGTATTGAGCAATCACTAGTGGCACCAGTAGTTCCACGGGACAGTTAATACCTTATTAACAAAGTTATGCACAGCTTCTGTGGACAAGTTTGCCGGCGCTGCACAAAAGCCACAGAACAGTTTGCACTCAGATCGAAAAATAGACGACTCAAACTCACATTAAGTAGACCAGATGACACCAGAACTCCACGCACGCCCAGCAGATACACTCATCGTATTCGATTTTGAAACAACTGGCCTCTCGCCAGATATGGGTGACCGCAGCATTGAAATTGGTGCCGTCTTAATTGAAAACGGGCAGATCACCCAGCGCTTTCAGCAATTGATGAACCCGAGTGTTCGCATCCCCGTGTTTATTGAAAACCTTACCGGCATTACCAACCGCATGGTGAGCGAGGCGCGTAAAAATAATGAAGTGATGGCGGAGTTTTTCGAGTTTATTCATGACCACAATTTGGTTGCGCACAATGCGTCCTTCGATGAGCGTTTTTTGCGCGCTGAATTTAAGCGCATCAAAAAAACCTTTAATGGCGGTATCGCCTGCAGCCTTTTGGCATCGCGTCGAATTTTTCAGCAGGCGCCCAACCATCAACTCGCCACCTTGGCGGAATATAAAAATCTGCCAAGCGATGGCGTGTACCATCGCGCACTGACCGATGCAGAGGTAACTGCACATTTATGGTTGAGTCTGTTAGCCGAGTTACGCGAGCGTCACCGCGTAACTAACCCATCTTTCGCGCTTATGACACAATTGTGTAAAACACCTAAGCATCAACTTCATAAACTATTCAAAATTGCTGAACCAAGTTAGATTAGAATCAACCCAGCGGTGCAGTTGAGCGGTAGTTAAGTTGTAGTTGAGTTTGTAGTTGCCATACGACCGCAGGCCAACTCGTCGTGGAAGCATTTTGTCTTTCGCATATCGGCTTAATATCACTTATGATGCCAAACATTCTTCCCTCTCTAGACGGTAAATGATTATGTTTTCCCACCATAAAATTACCTACTCTGAAATTGCCTCCTACGTTCTTATCGCCGTCGCACTTTTTGTGATTCTCACTCACGGGCTTTTGGTGGCTTTGCTTGCGGGGCTTTTGGTTCACTCCCTGGTGGTTATGCTATCGCCAAAACTAGATGAACAAGTTGGGCGCGGGCGCGCGCGTTTAGTGTCCGTGAGCGTTATAGGCACACTGATTATTACAGCGCTAACGCTGGCGGTATGGGGTGCTGTTAGTTTCTTTCAAAGCGAAGCAGGCAGCGCTCACGCGCTTTTGCAAAAAATGGCTGACATTGTGGATGCCTCGCGCGAACAGTGCCCGCAATGGGTATGCTCACATCTACCAGGCAATGCTGAAGAACTACGCGCATTAATTACCAACTGGATGCGCGAGCATGCTCAAGAAGCTAAGTCACTCAGCACAGATGTAGGCCACACAGTGGTACGTATTTTATTGGGCATGATTATCGGTGCCATGATTTCGTTGCACACACTCAGCAAAGCGCCACTCGCCCCCTTGGCATCAGCACTTTTAGACCGAGCAAAAACACTCAGCCGCGCCTTCAAAAAGGTGGTATTTGCCCAAGTACGTATTTCAGCGGTAAACACCCTTGCAACGGGCATGTATGTCTTGGTGGTGCTGCCATTATTCGACGTGAATTTACCTATGGCCAAAAGCCTAGTCGTCATAACCTTTATGGTTGGCCTACTGCCTATTGTTGGCAACTTAATATCAAATACTATTATCGTGATCGTCGCTTTGCCATTTGGGTTTTCTGTTGCGATAGGCTCACTGGTGTTTTTAATTGTGCTGCACAAACTTGAATATTTTTTGAATGCCAAAATTATCGGCACCCAAATTCAAGCACGCGCTTGGGAGCTATTGATTGCAATGCTGGTGATGGAATCGATATTTGGTATTGCAGGCGTGGTTGCTGCACCCATTTTTTACGCTTATTTGAAGCAGGAATTGATCAATCGTCATCTGATTTAATAGTAAATAACCGAACTGTTTTTTTGGGCACTACAGTTTCACTAATAATCAAGCTTTCAGAAAGTAGCCGACAAGCACCCTTTCTAGCGCCCCATTTGC
>DAOORH010000514.1:0-2242 GCA_035389145.1 Cellvibrio sp. | reverse complement strand
TTTGCTAGCGGAAGTTGAACTGCGTACCAAAGAATTGACCTCGCAGCAGAAACAACTTGCGATGGTGATGAGTCAAATTAATGCCCGCGAAAAGCGTGTGGCAGAATTAGATAACACCATTAGAACGCAAGAGATTGATCTTAAAAATCAGCGTGATGCCATCACCAATCTCGATATTATTGTGGGTGCCCAGAAAAAGGCCTTGGTCTACGCGTGGGGCTTGGCAATTTTAGGTGCGCTTTTGGTGATTACAATATTTGTTGCTTACAGCATCAAACGTCGCGATAACCAACGCCTTGCTGCTCACGCGCAAGATTTGCAGTTCGCTAAAGATCGTCTCGCAATTGCCAAGCGAAAAGCGGAAGACGCCAGTCAGGCCAAGGGTGAATTTCTGTCGCTCATGAGTCATGAATTGCGCACGCCTTTACAAGCCATTATTGGTTACACCGAAGTGGTGATTGAAGACTTAAAACTCAATGACGATCAACTGCATATCAAAGATCTGATGCGCGTGATTAGTAATTCCGAGCGCTTGTTAAAGCTTATTAACGGTGTATTAGATTTAGCCAAAATAGAATCGGGCCGAATGGTACTCGATTTAACGGAAGTGAAACTTTCAAGCTTGGTTGATGATGCGGTTGGCACGGTAAAACCGCTGCTGGAAAAAAATGCGATTCAATTAAAACTCGATGTGAATGATGGTGCTTTTTTACCCATTGCTGACCCCGAAAAATTACTGCATATCATGATTAATCTTTTGGGTAATGCCAGCAAGTTTTCCCCTAAAGGTATAATTACGCTTAAAGCACATCACGAACCCTACCGTCTGTATTTCAGTGTTTCTGATACCGGTATTGGTATTTCGAAAGAACAGCAGGAGCATATTTTTGATCCATTCCGCTAGGCAGATAGTGGCACCACCCGTAAATATCAGGGCAGTGGCTTGGGTTTGTCCATAACTCGCCAGCTGTGTGAAATGATGGGCGGTACTATTGGCGTTGAAAGTGAATTAGGTAAAGGGGCAACCTTTATTGTGGATGTCCCTCTGCCGATTGAAGCTAGCGCGCTTTTGGGGCAATCAGGTATTGGCACTGATCAAGACTTTGAAGAGGCAGAGGAAAATCTGGATGCGGCGGGCAATCATATAGTAATGATCGATGATGACCCTGCGTTCCTCGATATTATGGCTCGTACCATGCGCCGCGAAGGTTACAGCGTACACACTGCACACGATGCCGAAACTGGCTTTGCGTTGTTGCAAAAAGTGAAGCCGCAAGTGATCACATTAGATTTACTTCTTCCCGACCAACACGGATGGTTGCTATTTGAAAAAATTAAAGATGATCCTGAGTTAAAAGATATCCCTGTGATTATTATTTCCATCATGGATGATCGCAAATATACCTATAAGCGTCAGGCGGAAGAATTCCTCACCAAGCCTATTCGTCGTGAGACCCTGAAGCTTGCGGTGCAAAAATTAGTACCCAATAAATAATGTGTTCGGGTTAGTTGAATTTGCCTGGTGCACTTTCATTCGTCTTATATTTGCTTTCAGCTATAAGTGAGCTATCTTTAGGAGCGTTTCGCAACAAATTATGTGACGCCTAAATATCTATAATTGAACGCGTTCAATGCAGCACCTGTTAAGTGATCAAGTGTAAATGCAACAATAATTGCACCTTAACATTGACGTATGAGTATCCGTTTAGCTTTGGCTTGAACTCTTACTGTATTTATAGGCATCGCCATGAAATCTTTTTCTAAAGCACTCCTGCCGCTGTATATCTGTGCATTGAGTACATCGGTCTATGCTCAAAAGCAGCCGCAAAATGCCGCTCCGCTGGATGTGTACAACCTCTCTCTCGCAGAGCTAGGCCAAGTACAAATCTCTATTGCAACGGGCAATAGCACCTCCCTCGATAAAGCACCCGCTACTGCATCTGTTATCTATGCCTCGCAAATTGAGGCTATGGGTGCACGCAATCTCGATGAGATTTTAGCCTCTGTTCCAGGTCTGCATGTTTCGCTTTCCAGCTTAAGCCGCTTAGATTCTGTCTACTCTATTCGCGGTGTTCACACCGGTTTTAATGCGCAAGTATTGTTGTTGCTCAATGGCGTGCCTGTGCAATCCACCTTGCAAGGTGGGCACCCAACCATGTTCCGCTTGCCCTCCGCTAGTATCGCGCGCGTAGAAGTTATGCGCGGGCCTGGTTCGGCGGTTTACGGTGCGGATGCCTTTGCT
>DAOORH010000513.1:0-2245 GCA_035389145.1 Cellvibrio sp. | reverse complement strand
AATCATTTGCTGGTAAAAATTGAATCGAATATTAGTCCTTCGTGGACAGAGTCAACTCAACAAGATTTTCGCACTTTCTTAAAAGTGATTAAGGAACAAGTAATCACCGATACGCCCAGTATTACCCCTGCTGAATATTTTAAGTTGGCAACTGGATGTATTGAACACGTATTGTCAGAGTTTGATCGGCAGGTAGAAAAAATTCAGTTTCATCGCACTTAATTCCTTTGATAAAACCAAAACTGACTTGAGGCGTACCTAAAGTGAAGCTCGGTACGCCGTGTTCTTGCGTTTAACTAATAACATGAACCGCTGTAATAGCAAAAAACATATTCACATTGCGAGCAGAAGAAAATGCACGATAACAGCCCATAGCATCCAAATATTTTACCGCCATGGCTGCTAACTCCCAAGCCAAATATTCATCCGCTTCAAAAGGTTCTTTCTCACCGAAGACAACCAAATCAGTTATCTCTTCCAACTCTTTAATACGCAAAGAATCTGCTTTTAATAATGGATTGATAGATTCATAAGCCCACGCCCATTTCCAAGTTTCAGCGCTGGGTGAATAGCTACCAATGTCGATAATGTCGGCCTCTAACACCAACTTATCGTCATGATTAAAAAACTGTAACTTGGCCTTATCGTTTTCAAACATCCAACGTTTGTGGCTACCAAGCCTGTAGGTATCGGTTAAATGCGCCTGCTTTTCTTTAAGTTCGGCCTTGGCACTGGTTAAAAAGAGTTCAAATTCTTCATCGTTCATTAATAGTTCCCCTAAAGCAGGTCTGAATAGGCGCGACTATATAGATTTAGTGCTTTATTTCCTACTGGAAATGCCAAAAAATGCCTATCTTAGATAGCTTAAATAGGGCAGACTCGGGCTGGTTTTATTTAATAGGCCAAGGTTTCGATCCTTTTGAATTAATTCGTTGGAGAATCTCTTATGATCAAAAAAACATTAACAAGAGCGATCGCTGTGAGCTTAAGCGCGGTGATGGTATTACAACTTAGCGCCTGCGGAACTATCTTTTATCCCGAGCGTAAAGGCACTAAGAGTGGCGAGATAGACCCCGTGGTAGCAGTAGCAGATGCTATTGGTTTGTTATTTTTCTTTATTCCCGGAGTTATCGCATTTGCAGTAGATTTTAATAATGGCACCATCTATAAATCAGGCAAAAAACATAGCAGCCTAACCCCTGCAGAACTAAAGTCGGTTTCAGTAAATGGCAAAGTAGATAAAAAAGCCTTGAGTGTTTTGATGAGCACAAAATTTGGGCTTGCTGTTAATCTAGATTCTTCTAGTTTGCAAATGAAAAAATTCAGTAGCGAACCTGAGTTGTTGGCGCATTTAAATGCTGCGGGTTTAACCTTGGCAAACAGATAAGATTCAAATCAGCGATTACAAAGAGGCGCTTCTGTTTATGCAGAAGCGCCTTTTTATCCTAGGGATAACTGTTGTATAAAGATTTTAAACCTTCAGATTTTTTCTTAAAATTCTTTTCTTTGCGGCACTCATTCAATAGGTTCAGTATTTCTTGCGGTGCCCAGCTATCGTCTGGGTGGTTGCTGTAAAGCAGTTCATCTAATTTCTTCAGGGCTTGCGTTAGCTCAAGCTTAGCTGCAAGTTTAGCAACATCGTCTAGCGAATGAATGGTCGCTTCTGGCCACTGAAACTTTGCCCAGCTTAAGATATGTTTGCGCAATTCACTGGCATTTTTATTGGCGGCGGAATGTTTGAGCAAATCCCAAATATGCTTTTCTTTTTCTGATGTGATTGCATCCGCTTTTTCTTGCTCAGCTTGTAGCTGCTTTAAACGAGCTTTTAAGTGAAATACATACACACTTAACACAATAGCCATAAGTGCAAACAAGACTGTGCTGGCCCATAACCACGGATTCGCTTTGCTGACAACCTCTGTATTTGTCGTTTGGCTTCCGTTAGCAGCGGTGGCCGTTGTGGTTTGTGCGGAATTAGTTGTTGGCGCGGCATCGCCTAATACATTAATTTTTTTCTCCGGTAAGGTGGCGGTTTTCATGGATTGCGAGTTTACATCCCACCATTCAATAATGACTTCTGGCAGAGTGAATTCGCCACCATGATTGGGAATAATGGCAGTCGTTTCCACACGCGTGCCCTCAATGCCTTTGGTGGTTTTACTATCGCTATTTTGCGGTTGGTCTGGGTAGAAAGTTAGACCGTCAACAGTATTCGTTGGTAAGGGCGCAATTTGCCCACCGGTTA
>DAOORH010000512.1:0-2261 GCA_035389145.1 Cellvibrio sp. | reverse complement strand
AAGACGAAATAGCAAAAATTGGGGGCTATTGTAGTGTAAGCGCCCCCTGATTGTCATTGACTGTGCCCGCTATTTAGGCGTAGAGCGATAATCAGTGGTGCGCTTAAGCTGATAGCGTATAACGGCGCGCTGGTGATCCAAAAGCGTATTGGAAAATTCGCTAGTCCCATCGCCTTTTGCTACAAAATAGAGCGATTTACCGGCATCTGGGTGTAAAGCCGCATAAAGCGACGCCTTACCCGGAATGGCTATAGGCGTTGGTGGTAAACCTTGAATGGTGTAAGTGTTGTAGCTGGTCGGGCGCTTAAGATCATCGCGGCTAATTTTGCCTTTATAAGCATCGCCCATACCGTAAATGACTGTGGGGTCCGTTTGTAGCGGCATCCCTATTTGCAAGCGACGCACAAACACGCCTGCGATTTTATCGCGCTCACCTTCATGACCAGTCTCCTTTTCAATAATTGACGCCATGATTAAAGCTTCGTAGTCGTTACGATAGGGCAAATTGGCAGATTTGTTGGCCCAAAGTTCATCCAAATTTTTGCGCATTGCATTGTAGGCCTGTGTGAGAATTTCTACGTCAGATGTGCCTCTGGAGAATCTATAAGTATCTGGAAAAAACCAACCTTCTGGATGTGAAATGGGTAGATTTAAAATCTCCAAGCGCTTGCCGTCAGATTTATCGGCTAACAAATGCTTGATCTCAGGCTCTGTATTTAAGGCGACCATCACCTGTTTAAAAGTCCAGCCTTCCAGAAAGGTGACTTGATGTAAAACCACATCGCCTTTATTTAATTTTTCCAGCAGGCTGATAGGCGTTAAGCCTGCGTCCAGTAAATATTCGCCGGGATGAATTTTTTCTTTGTAATAAAAACGCGCATACCAATTGAGCCAACGCGGATGGGCTAATACTTTTTGGCTAGCTAAATCTTGCGATAAATGACTCAGAGATTTCCCTGGGTCCAGCTCGTAATGAAAACCTTGTTGCGGTATGGACAAAGGCGTATTGAGCCAAGCGGTAAAACTGAACCACAGGCAAGCAAGACTAAGTCCAGTTAGAAAAATGACCAATAAAAGACCCGTGGTAATGCGGCCAAGGAGAGATGATTTAGATGATGTCATTTTTATAGGCGCAATTGATTTAGGTTTGAATAAATGATTAGGCTTGTTGCACAACAAGCACTGCGTTTAATAAGTTTTGTAACTTCTCTGTAAGCTCGTGTGCATTAAACACATGTGTTTGCTCACCTAAAATTTTCTGTACAGGCCAAATACCATAAAGGCTATTACATAAAAAGATGGAATCTGCACTCAGTAAATCTGTGATAGTTAGACGTTTAACATGAACCTTAAGACCTACTTGTGGCGCCAAGGTTTCAATAATAAAGCGACGCATGACGCCTGCAACACCTGCTTCCGATAAATCCGGTGTAAACAGCTCGCCATTTTTAATGAGGAAAATGTTGCTGAACACTGCTTCAATCACATTGCCGTGTATATCTAACAAAATACCTTCTGCAATCGCATCATCCTGCCATTCAGCACGAGCTAAGATTTGCTCAAGACGGTTGAGGTGCTTTAATCCTGCCAAGCTTGGATTACAGCTTAAGCGTTGATTACAAAGCCTGACACTCACCCCTTCTGAAAAATAGCTCTGCGGATAATTCGCCGCAGAAAAAACAGCAATCACGAGTGTTGGTTGAACCGAATCAGGAGCGCGATAACCTCTGCCACCCTGCCCGCGCGTTACTGTAAATTTCACCACCGCATTTGCAATATCTGTAATTGCGAGCGATGCGATTAAACTGGCTAATTGCGCTTCAACTAAATCTATAGCAACGGGTATCAATAATTTTTCACAACTTTTAAGTAGACGCTTTTTGTGTAAGTGCCACAAAGGGATTTTTCCGTGCAGCATTTTGCAAGTTTCAAACACCCCATCACCATAGGCAAAGCCGCGATCAAGTGGAGATACTTGTGCGCCTATAACACCATTTACAGCAACTACGGGAAGCGTTTGCATAGATTAAATTCTTTTAATGTTCTTATACAAAAACGCCGAACATGGGTTCGGCGTTTTGGGTCATACGGTTTAAATGCTCATTAGATTTTTTTGAAAATCAATGAACCATTTGTGCCACCAAAACCAAACGAGTTTGAAAGTACAGCTTCAATTTTTCGTTCTTGCGCGGTGTGCGGAACCAAGTTGATATCGCAACCTTCATCTGGATTATCCAAATTGATGGTTGGCGGTGCAACTT
>DAOORH010000511.1:0-2262 GCA_035389145.1 Cellvibrio sp. | reverse complement strand
ATAAATTGCGGGCAGGCGAAAAGTCAGAAGAAAAAATTCAGTTCAGCTATGTGCGCGTCAATAATACCAAGGCGGGTGCACAGGGTAATAAACTCGTGATTGATCTACGTAAAGGCCCTTATTTTCGCTGGCCCCAATACGCTTTTTGGCTAGAGACCATGGAAGGAGAGTTTATCCAGCCCTTATATATCACTGAAAAGTTGGCGAATAACAAGTTTGTAGTCAAACAAACATTGCGTGATAAACGTGAGGTGTTCAATTCCGATGTTTCTGGCTATGACGATGAGACCTGGGGCAAGTTGTTTGCTGAGGAATATAGTCCTGAAACCGCTTATCAGCGCGTGCGCCCTGAGTCACTGCCTGTGTTTCTACATCAGCTTGGCTCGAAAACGGCTGACAATATTTTTTCACCCACGGATGAAATAGCTTTAAAAAATACTTCACCTAAACAACTGCCAATGGATGCTTTTGCTGGAGCAACTATTGTTGATAGCTTTTTATTATCCTCTCAATCTGCCAAATCCTTGCCAGATAAATACCGAGTTCGTTTTGAAATCAATCAAGCATTTGATTTTAACAAGCATTATTCCAGCGACCGATTTCCCGATGATCCCATCTATTCTGGGAATGGTTATAGTGCGCAACCTTCAGTCATTTATGAAGCGATTGTCGATGCACAGACATCACAACAATATTATCCAATGACACTTATTGGGCACGGGCATCATTCTGGCGCAGATGGAAAAATTTATACCAATATAGATAATTTAACCACGTCTAAACAAATCATTGATCGAATTATTATTGAAGTGCAGAAAGATTGACGGTTTTTTGTTTGAGGTGTTGTCGCTAGATTTTTAAGAATGAGAAGCTTGTGCAGAGACGCCACCTGCAGGTTGCAGGTGGCGCTTTGAAAACTATTGCTTAAGTCTGCGAATAATTACGCGAGTTCTTTCAATAATTTTTCCAAGCTGATTTGATCTTTCACGAAACCGCGAATACCTTCAGCCAATTTGTCGTTTGCCATTTGATTTTGATTCATACCAAAACGGAAGCTTGGTTCAGTCTCAATAACTTTAGCAATTTTTTCGCCAGTGTTTGAGGGCGACAATACGCGTTCCAATTTACCTTGGTCTTGCTCTAACTCTTGCAATAAGTTCGGGCTAATGGTCAAACGGTCACAACCAGCCAAAGCTTCAATTTCGCCAAGGTTACGGAAGCTTGCGCCCATTACAACGGTGTTGTAACCATTTTGCTTGTAGTAGTTGTAAATGCGATGCACAGAAACTACACCTGGATCTTCAAACGCGCTGTATTCCTTTTTGTCGGTATTGGTTTTGTACCAATCCAAAATACGGCCTACGAAAGGAGAAATCAAAAACGCGCCGGCGTCTGCACAAGCGGCTGCTTGTTCAAAGCCGAATAATAACGTCAGGTTGGTATTGATACCTTCTTTCTCCAAAACTTCTGCAGCGCGAATACCTTCCCAAGTAGATGCCAATTTAATCAACACGCGTGATTTATCTGCGCCGCCTTTCGCGTACAAGTCGATTAAGTGGTGGGCTTTAGCAATACTTGCTTTGGTATCGAATGACAAGCGTGCATCTACTTCAGTAGAAATACGGCCGGGAACAATTTTCAAAATTTCCAAACCAAGGCCAACGGCCAAATTATCGCTCGCAGCGCTCAATTGTTCGGCGCTGTTGGTAATGCCTTTTGCAGCATTAAAAGAAGATGCCACTAAATCTTTGTATTGCGGCATTTGTGCAGCTTTGTATACCAAAGATGGGTTAGTGGTGGCGTCCATTGGCTTGTATAAACGAATGGCTTCAATATCGCCTGTGTCGGCAACTACATCGGTAAATTGTTTCAGTTGTTCAAGTTTGCTAGTCACAATAGTTTTCCTATAACGGAGTTAAGAGACCTTTGCACGAATACTGCGCTCGACATAACTGCGTTAAAAATTGCTAAAAAATGCTCATTTACTCTGTGTAAACTCCGCTTTTTTAGCAATTTTTGCCTTGTTCTGTCATCGCTCGCTACTTCGTGCAGGCGGCTCGTAAAGGTTGATATTTCTAGTTTGCCGTAGGATATATTATAGTCTTTTTGACTCTTAGCTGAAAGTCATCTTTTCTATAAAGCACTGGGTTGATAAAAGGCTTTATTCTGACGATGCCATTCGCACTGTTAATTGGTCAATTCGGGTATAAATGGTAACTCATTTAGCGAGTTTAGCGCTGCTTTTATTACCTCAATTCCTGC
>DAOORH010000510.1:0-2267 GCA_035389145.1 Cellvibrio sp. | reverse complement strand
AAACAGTACCGTTTTTTGGTTTGCAATTACCTATGCTCATCGCTGAAAACAAAGATTTGGGTAAACTCTTGCATGAAGTTCATGAAATCGGCGGCAGCGTAGGTTATGTTCTTATAGGCGGCCATGCGCTTGCAGCACTGTTTCATCACTATGTGAAAAAAGACAATACCTTGCTGCGCATGTCATTTCTGAAAAAATAATTCTAGTTAAACCTTAATGAACGGGTTTTTATAATGCGCCACGGTGAATTTCATAAAGTTCAACATATCGGCTGGTTGCGTGCAGCAGTGCTGGGCGCAAACGATGGCATTATTTCGACCGCGAGTTTGATGATGGGAATTGCCAGCGCGCAGGCTGTTCCCAATACAGTACTCTTAACTGGCGTGGCCGGTTTAGTCGCTGGCGCCTTGTCCATGGCTGCGGGTGAATATGTGTCAGTGCGTTCACAAGCTGATACCGAAAGTGCTGACTTGGCGAAAGAGCGTGAAGAATTAGCTAATCAGCCTGAAGCTGAGTTGCGCGAGTTGACCGAAATTTATGTAGCACGCGGTTTGGAACGTGATTTAGCTCGCCAAGTTGCAGTGCAGCTCACCGCTCACGATGCACTTGCGGCGCACGCGCGCGATGAATTGGGCATTATTGAATTTTTGCAGGCGCGCCCTCTGCAAGCGGCCTTAGCATCGGCAGCCACTTTTGCGGTGGGTGCCTTTATTCCGCTGCTGGTGGCACTGCTGATTCCAGAGCAATATCTAATTGCTGCAATTGCAGGCGTCTCTCTTTGCGCTTTGGCATTGCTTGGCGGTTTGGCTGCTAAAGTCGGCGGTGCGAATCAATGGCAGGGTGCTTTGCGTGTGGGCGTGTGGGGCGCAATTGCCATGGGTTTAACGGGTGTGGCGGGGCATGTATTTGGGGTTAATGTTTAAAGATCTTTGTACGCACGACATTTTTTCTTAGCAAGCACGGCTTGCGATCAGATAAGTTGTTTTCCAAAGTTTTTTTAAATATATAGCTGATTAAAGATAGCGCTCATAGCTTTATTGATGGCTACAAACTTGGTTTTATCCTGCAATATCTCATTGGCGGTTTGTACGTAGGCCGAGTTATCCAAATCCTCTGAACAGTTTTCTATTAATGCGGTTGCAGAGGTTTCTGTTGTTTCCAAGTGAAATTGAAAACCATAAATCTGATTATCGATCACATAGGCTTGATGCGCGCAGGCTTCACTCGATGCAAGCAATTGCGCGTTTACGGGTAGATCAAAAGTATCTCCATGCCAGTGAAATACCTGATGGCATTCGGCCAAGAGTTTGGCGACAGGGTGATCCTTTGCGTCTGCGGCAATCTGCAGCGGAAACCAACCGATTTCCCTATGTGCATTGCGGGTCACTTTTGCGCCCAATACGCAGGCAATCAATTGCGCGCCTAAACAAATCCCCATGATTTTTTTACCCGCCGCGATGGCTGCGTCAATCAGTGCTTTCTCCTCGGCCAGCCAAGGGTAAATATTATCGTCATAAACACCCATTGGGCCGCCCATCACAATCAAGACATCAAAGCTATCTAGAGCAGGGGCGCTATCACCTTTATACCAGTGGGTGGTGGTCAAGCTGTGCCCTTTTGCAATGATGTCTTGGGTCAGACTACCAATATCCTCAAAGGGAACGTGTTGCAGGCTGCGAATACGCATTTGGGCTCCAAAGGGCTGTTTATAATGATGATGAGAGTAACTAATGCACTAATTCCTATGCAAGCTTGGCTTTATGGAAAAATTCCTGCTTAATGCGGGGGTTTGTTGCTTTTTGCGTCTTTTGGTGCTTTTAGCAATCCAATTATCATACTAATCATGTATACTCGAAAGAGTTTTCAATCCTAGGTAAAAACCCTTGATAGGCAAATTTTTTAAAAAACTGTTGGGCTCAGATTCAGCACCAGCAGCACAATCATCACAAACTCATGCAGCTACGGTTGCTAATAAGCCCGAGACGAACAGATCGTCGCGACATTCAGGTTCGTCTGACAAAGCTAGCCCAGCCCGCGACCATAAATCTAGTACTCGCGACCATAAAAAGCCGCGCCCCAAATCAGATCATGTTAAGTCAGATCGCCCAGCGCAACCCAATCATCGCCCCGCGCGCAAACCTGCACCGGTTATTCACGAGCCTTGGGATCCAGCTTCTTTTGCAGTGGAAGAGATTGAAGGTAAAACCCGCTTTCAGGATTTAGGTTTAGAACCAGAAATTATGCACGCAGTGGCTGATTTAGGTTTT
>DAOORH010000509.1:0-2268 GCA_035389145.1 Cellvibrio sp. | reverse complement strand
TTGGTTCTTGAGCGTAGCGAAAGGTTCAAGGGTGAAAGCACTGAGTGCGCATAATAGCCATGACTTTATGTTGAACTCGAAGCCGATAAAATGCGAAGCATCGGCGAGAATTTACACATAAAGTGCATTATGCGTCACTCTTGCCCTTCCTTGATGCGTTCTTGTTTGAATACACCCGAATAACTCGTTTCAATAAACCCTACGCAAATCTTATGCCGTTTTAATTGGTACCATATTTAAGCCTGGCATTGCTCTCGATCGCTAAAAAATGGTACCAAAACACTTTACCCCTATTTTATTCAATGGCACCATTTGCCTCGCCGGCCAGTTAGGTCAGGCTTCAAAAATGGTACCAAATACAAGGGGTTTTATATGTTGATTAAATTTAACGAAGATAATGATTTTCTTATAGATAATCTAAAGCGTTACACCAAATCCGCTACTTCTGCTAATGCCTTTCGCATTGCTGGCAGTCAATACTGTCAAAATCAGGATTTAATTGCTGATCAGCGCTCAACTATCGCCGAGCTTCGTTTGACCATTGAGAGATATGAAACGATTATCGAAAATGCTCGTAGCGCTGCTGCGCTGCTCTTGGAGCGGGTTTCCCAAGTTGATATGTTCAACTGATCCCAATTCCCCCCATAAGCTGCCATAACGGCAATAGGGTTCTTCTGCGTAGCGGAAGGTTCGTATTGTTGTTTTGGTGGCTAACAAGCGTAGCGCGTAGTCTGTTGTTTTTGCCTGCGCAGCAGTGTGGGTTGTAGTTACACCCACACTTTGGTATGGAATCCCATACTAATCTACACCAACTCTTTTCTTCGATAGCTCCTCAAAAGCTTCATTATCTAAGGATGCCAATCCTCTTTTTAATACGAATTCGATAAATTCAGCATCTTTTATCTTTCTTTTTGTGTAAATGATCGCGTCCATGTGTTTTTTTTCCAGTTTTGCATAAATCCCATCTGGTATATGTTTAACAGGCATATCTGCGCTCACTTTTTAGACTAAAAAACTTAGAAAATTATATTCTAATTTGTTAATAAATATTGACTTATTAAAACTTAGGAACTAAGGTTCAGCCACTTAAATAAATTCTTAGTTTCTAAGGTTTTTATGTTTATTGACTGGCTAACAATTTACCAAGACTTTGATTATCAGCTTCCGCTTATTGGTGATCGTGCCTTCTTGGTGGTTGATATGACTATTGATGGTGCTGGTGATGTTATTGGTACTAAGTGCCCCGCAATTAACCATGAAGGCAGTTTTTCAACCTCCCTGCAAATTCGCATTTCCGGTAATCGCTTAACTGTCTCCGGCAACCCTACGCTCCAGCTTTGCGAACTGGTGCATACGTTTGCTTAAAAGTTGCCGAAGGTACTCCAGAGCCGCCACCAACACCAGTTTGTTTGCTCAATGAAAAAATTACCATTATCGATGGTGTCGAAACATGCGTTCCTGATCTCTCTAGCTCATCATCGCAATCTTCACAAGCTGCATCTTCATCAGCATCTGCTGCTTCTACTTCTTCAGGTTCCGGTACAGGAACTAGCTCTGGTTCAGGTTCTGGTTCTGGTTCCGGCTCTGGTAGCGCTGCTAGCGCTGGTTCCGCATCATCATCGCAATCAATAACACCAATGCAATCTTGCGAATTAACTTTTGGTGTTGGCAAGTGTTCTGTTACCACTGTTCCTGCTCCGTGTCCAAATAGCTATACAGTTGGTGGTCAAACTTTTTGCGTAAATGTTGGCTCTAGTTCAGGTACTGGCTCTAGTTCTGGTAGTGCCTCTGGCGGCACTGGCGGCGGTACAGGCACAGGTGAAGGCGAAGGCGAGGGCGAAGGTGAATGTGATCCAGAATCTAGCGATTATTTACAGTGTGCGACTCCTGAGGGCGGCGATCTGCCAGAGCATACTCAAACAGAATCCGGTTTAAATTCAATCGATAATATTAATAGAAATTTTACTGATAGACTTGGAAGCTCTCCTATTGTTGGCTCTTTAACTTCCATAAAAACTGTTGTTACATTGTCTTCTCCAAGTTGTCCTGTTTTTTTAATTAATATTTTTAACAAAGAAATTACTACTGATATTCACTGCACCTTGTGGGCTTTAATTGCTGTAGTTTTGTCGCCTATCATGATTGCAATTTGGTCTATTTTAGCGTTTCGAATTTTTGCGAGTGCATAGCTATGGCTGATTCCTGTAATTGGTATAACCCCAGTTGTTCTTTAGCGTGGATAAAGGACGAATTCAAAGCTTTTTTTCT
>DAOORH010000508.1:0-2293 GCA_035389145.1 Cellvibrio sp. | reverse complement strand
ACGTAAATGGCCAACCGCGTTTTTTAAGAATGGGATAGGCCGAGGTGTAAACATCCGCATAAGAATCATCAAAGGTGATAGCTACCGTTTTATCGGGTAGAGCATCACCTCTCTTTAATTTTTCTGTGAGCTCCGCGAGCGGCACCACGTTAAAATTATTTTTCGCCAAATAGTCCATCTGCGCAATAAAACGCTCAGGGCTAATACTGGTAGATGCTGGCATGTTATTACTAACATGATGATAAATGAGCACAGTGGCAGCGCGACTTGAAACCGAGAGAAGGCAAACAAGCGCGCAAAAAATAACTTTATTCAGCACGAACTTAAACTCTATTCCACATCCAGATTAACAAAACGTAAACCTACACCAGATGGCTCTACTCGTACTACTTCCATTTCCAATACCGGTGCATCATCCATTAAGCCTTGTACTTGACCAGTGACATGAGTACCAATGGGCGGCACTTGCTCTGGTTCCAAAACGACAAATACTCCACCATCCGAAATATCGCGCGTTTTCACCACCAATTCACCCATACTGTCGTGAACAATTTTAATACGACAAGCCAAAGGGGTACGAAGATGGCGGCGTTTATCATTTGAGCTCATAGTGATTCCTTTATACGTTATTGTGGATATTTTGCGCATATAAAAACGGTGGGCAATGCCCACCATTTTTTATTTATCAGTCACTTCAACCGCATCAACTTTTTGGAACCCACGCGGCAACTTATTACCACGGCGCCCACGTTCACCCTTGTAATGTTCAAGGTCAGACATTTTCAAGGTGATATGGCGCTTGCCCGAATGGAGCGTCAGCATTTGATTAGGGTTAAGCACACTCACAGACAACACAAACTCCTCATGGGTTTGTGCGCGAGCAGAAGGAATATTCATAATCTTGTTGCCTTTACCGCGCGCCAACTCTGGCAACTCAGTAACCGGGAACACTAACAAACGGCCGTCATTACTGACTGCGGCTAACAAGGCATGCTCGGGATTCGTCACAAATTGTGGCGGCAACACCTTGGCATTTTCTGGCAATGTCAGTAGCGCTTTACCCGCTTTATTTTTACTTGCTAAATCATCTAACTTGGCAACGAAACCATAACCGGCATCGGACGCCAACAACACGCGCTGATCATCCGCCCCCATCAATGCACCTTCAAAGGTTGCACCGCTCGGCGGGCTAATTTTCCCGGTCAAGGGCTCGCCCTGTCCGCGCGCAGAAGGCAAGTTGTGTGCAGGCAATGAATAGCTGCGGCCGGTGGAATCTAACAAAATAACTTGTTGATTACTTTTTCCGTGAATCGCAAATTTCACACTGTCACCGGCTTTGTAACTCAAACCGGCGGCATCTATATCGTGACCTTTTGCGGCGCGAATCCAACCTTTATCGGAAATGACTACCGTGATTGGGTCAACGCTTAACAATTCAGTTTCGCTAAGTGCTTGTGCCTCGGCGCGTTCAACAATAGGCGAACGGCGGGCATCGCCAAATTGTTCGGCAACTTGAATCAATTCTTTGCGAACCAGATTTTTTAATTTAACAGCAGATTCAAGAATTTTTTGCAGGCCATCGCGTTCTTTCTCTAAGGCGGCGATTTCTTCCAGAATTTTCATTTCTTCCAAACGCGCCAACTGGCGCAATTTGGTTTCTAGAATATATTCCGCCTGCATATCAATTAAATTGAAACGCTCCATTAATACCGGCTTGGGGTGATCTTCTTCGCGAATAATGCGAATCACTTCGTCTACGTTTAAAAACACCACCATAAAAGCAGCTAAGCGAAGCAACCGCTCTTCCACTTTTTCCAAGCGATATTGCAAACGGCGACGGGTGGTCACTGTGCGGAAGCTCAGCCACTCATTCAAAATTTTATTGAGCGGTTTTACCGCTGGGCGGCCATCAATACCAATCATGTTCATATTGACACGATAGGTGCGCTCCAATTCTGTGGTGGCAAATAAATGCTGCATGACCTGATCAAGATCAACGCGATTGGAGCGAGGAATAATTACCAAGCGCGTTGGATTTTCGTGATCAGACTCATCGCGCAAATCAGCAACCATGGGCAATTTTTTCGCCTGCATTTGCGCAGCAATTTGCTCCATGATTTTTGCACCGCTCACCTGATGCGGCAGTGCTGTTACAATAATATCGCCTGACTCTTCATCTTTTTGCCAAACCGCACGCATGCGAACACTGCCGCGCCCGGTTTCGTACATTTTAATTAAGTCTTCACGGGTGGAAATAATTTCCGCCTCGGTGGGCATATCGGGGCCGAGAATG
>DAOORH010000507.1:0-2313 GCA_035389145.1 Cellvibrio sp. | reverse complement strand
CGGCCGTTTAGATAGTGCATGGGCTCGCTGGTCTCGCCCTTGGGCCACTATGGCGTGGGGCTTTTTAACGGTAGGTATAGCGCTCGGCAGCTGGTGGGCCTATTACGAATTAGGTTGGGGCGGCTGGTGGGCTTGGGATCCCGTTGAAAATGCATCCTTTATGCCGTGGATTGTAGGTACTGCATTAATTCATTCGCTCGCGGTGACCGAAAAGCGCAGTCTATTTAAAAATTGGACGATCCTGCTCGCAATTTTTACTTTCTCATTGAGTCTACTGGGTACTTTTATTGTCCGCTCGGGCTTATTAACATCCGTGCATGCTTTTGCAGCTGATCCTGAGCGCGGTATTTTTATTTTGGGTTTTCTCCTTGTGGTAGTTGGAGGCTCGCTCAAGCTCTTTGCGTTCCGCGCACCTGTGGTGAAAAGTGAAATTGGTTTTGGTTGGCTATCGCGCGAAACCTTGTTAGTGGGTAACAATATTATTTTATGCATCGCTTTGCTTACTGTGTTGTTAGGTACGCTCTACCCAATGATTGCAGATGCTATGGGTTGGGGCAAAATTTCAGTGGGCCCGCCATACTTTAATTTTTTCTTCGTGCCGTTAATGGGGTTGCTCTGCTTAATTATGGCGTTCGGTCCGTTAGCAAATTGGAAGCGCACGAGCCCACAGCAGCTATTGAATTTACTGTGGAAGCCTTGGGTGTTGAGCTTAGTTTTTGCAGCAATTTTTCCTTGGTTGTATGGCGATGAATATAAATTTTCTGCTGCGATTGCCGTATTTATTGCAAGCTGGATAGCCTTTGCCTTAGTGGCAGATTTTATTCATCGTCTACGCAACGCCGACTCTTTTGTTTCGGGGGCAAAAAAACTGAGTTTGAGTTACTACGCGATGGTAATTGCGCACTTGGGTATTGCTGTCACTGTGATTGGTGTTTCATTGACCAGTATTTACACAATAGAGCGCGATTTGCGTATGCAAGAACATCAAACTGTAAGCGTACTGAATTATGAATTCACTATGCAGTCGCTGCAAAAAGTTAAAGGCCCCAATTATATTGCAGATGAAGCCTTAATTAGCGTGACTCAAAATGGTGAACATGTCGCGGACATGAAACCGCAAAAACGCCGCTATTATGCACGCGGGAGTGTTATGACCGAAGTTGCGCTCGAAGTGAATTTGTTCCGCGATCTTTATGTTGCTATGGGCGAGCCTATCGATGAAAAAGCATGGGCTATGCGCGTTCATATCAGGCCCTTTGTACGTTGGATTTGGTTGGGCGCATTAATGATGGCCTTTGGCGCATGTTTGGCCGTTATGGATAAACGCTATCGCAAACAAGACGCAAAAGTTCACGTGAAAGAAGCTTCAGTGGTTATGTCTAAGGTTGCTTTACATGAATAGGCAGCGTGTTTTCTTATTTATTCCTTTGGTTGTGTTTGCTGTACTGGCCGCATTTTTTTGGCGAGGGCTTTCATTAGACCCTAACGAAATGCCATCAGCTTTGCTGGATAAACCTGTGCCCCAGTTTTCGCTCCCGCGTTTAGAGAATCCGCAAGAATTGCGCACGCAAAATTTATTTCAAGGCAAGGTGAGCTTGCTGAATGTGTGGGCGACCTGGTGTGTGGTGTGCCTCGATGAGCATAAATTTTTGAATAAGCTCAAACAGCAGGGTGTGCATATTATCGGCATAGACTATAAAGATAATCTGCAAGATGGGCAGCGCTGGATCGCCGAGTTAGGTAATCCCTATGCCGACATTATTTTTGATGAGGGCGGGCGCTTAGGTATGGATTTAGGGGTTTTCGCTGCGCCAGAAACCTATGTCATCGATAAGCAGGGCATTATTCGGTACAAATATATCGGTGATCTAAACCAGAAAGCCTGGGATGAAACGGTCAAGCCGATTTACGATAGTTTGTAATATCTGTTTGACTGGATGCACGGATGCATTCACCTTCCTTGATCTCCATCAAGCACACCCGTTTACACATCTCCTAGACTGCAAGTGTCAAATACCTGTGGAGGTGGATATGTATATAGATACGGTAGTTGCGTCTGGTTTAATCATTGTTGCGTTGGTGTGTGTAATGGCAGCTTATATTGGTGTTTTTGCGTATAAGCATATCAAGCAAGATATTGCGGCTTCTGACAAGAAGAATGCTCAGAAATAAGACTGAGCTTAATGGCAGCCATAAAAAAAGCCCCTGATGTGGGGCTTTTTCATGGGGGCTTACTGATGAGTTCAATAGGCCTAAAATAGTGGCGGACCGGACGGGGCTCGAACCCGCGACCTCCGGCGTGACAGGCCGGCA
>DAOORH010000506.1:0-2319 GCA_035389145.1 Cellvibrio sp. | reverse complement strand
TGGTAGATTTGGGTGCGGAAGTGCGTTGGTCATCGTGCAATATTTTTTCTACACAAGATCACGCTGCCGCAGCAATTGCCGCAGCAGGAATTCCAGTGTTCGCATGGAAAGGCGAAACTGAAGAAGAATTTTGGTGGTGCATCGAACAAACTGTATTGAAAGATGGCAAGCCATGGGCTGCCAATATGATTCTTGACGATGGCGGTGATGTAACTCAAATCGTTCACGAAAAATACCCACAAATGCTCGATGCTATTCACGGTATTTCTGAAGAGACAACGACTGGTGTGCACCGCTTGTTGGATATGTTGAAAAAAGGCCAATTAAAAGTTCCAGCCATCAACGTAAACGATGCAGTAACCAAAAGTAAAAACGACAACAAATACGGTTGCCGTCACAGCTTGAACGACGCCATTAAACGCGGCACCGACCATTTGCTCGCCGGTAAAAAAGCGCTCGTGATTGGTTACGGCGATGTGGGTAAAGGTTCTGCTGCATCATTGCGTCAAGAAGGCATGATTGTAAAAGTTACCGAGATTGATCCTATCTGTGCAATGCAAGCTTGTATGGACGGTTACGAAGTTGTGTCTCCCTACAACGACGGTATTAACACCGGTAACTATGAAGATATTAATCACATCGTACTCGGCACTACCGATTTGGTGGTAACGACTACTGGTAACGTAAATGTGTGTGACTCTGCAATGTTGCGTGCATTAAAACGCAGTGCGGTGGTGTGCAACATCGGCCACTTCGATAGCGAAATTGATACAGCCTTTATGCGCAAAAATTGGGAGTGGGAAGAAGTTAAACCACAAGTGCATAAAATTTACCGCGATAAAGCGACTAACGATCATTTGATTCTTTTGTCAGAAGGCCGCTTGGTAAACTTGGGTAATGCTACTGGTCACCCATCGCGCATTATGGATGGCTCTTTCGCCAACCAAGTACTCGCACAAATTTATTTGTACGAACGTAAATTTGCCGATTTGCCAGCAGCGCAAAAAGAAGAACATTTGTATGTTCGCGTGTTGCCGAAAAAATTAGACGAAGAAGTTGCGAAAGATATGGTTGAAGGTTTTGGTGGTGTAATTACCAAACTGACACCTAAACAAGCAGAATATATTGGTTACCCAGTAGATGGGCCGTTCAAGCCAGAGTCTTACAAGTATTAACCCCCTTTAAGCGGGGAATCGTCATCTTCGCGTGGCGGAGATCCAGCTCTTGATTGTGTTTTAAAAGCTGGATCCCCGCTGCGCGAGGATGACGACGGATAAATTAATCAATGGCATCTCAACTGAATGATTCCATTGAGATGCAGGATATAAATTATGACCGACTCACAACCGCGTTTAAGTTTTGAATTTTTTCCGCCGAAAACGCCGGAAGGAAAAGAAAAGCTGATTAAAGTGCGCGACCAGCTCAATGAATTTGAGCCAGATTTTTTTTCGGTAACCTATGGTGCTGGCGGATCAACTCGCGATAACACCAAAGGACTTATTACCCAATTCATGCAAGATGGTATTACTGCCGCCCCGCATTTGTCATTTGGCAGTGACGATGAAGCGACAATTTTGCAATTGCTGAATGAATATAAAGCCGCTGGTGTGGATCGCATTGTTGCACTGCGCGGCGATGTACCTTCGGGCATGGGTGGTACCGGCCAATTAGTTTACGCTAATGAATTGGTTGCCTTTATTCGCAAACACTTTGGCGCCCACTTTCATTTAGAAGTTGCGGCTTACCCAGAGATTCATCCGCAAGCTAAAAGCTACGGTGATGATGTTGGGTTTTTGAAAGGTAAGTTTGATGCGGGTGCTAATAGTGCCATCACCCAATACTTTTTTAATCCCGATGCCTATTTCTATTTTATGGAGCAATGCCATAAAGCGGGCATTACGCAACCAATTTACCCCGGCATTATGCCCATTATTAATTACCGCAACTTAACGCGCTTTTCTGATTCGTGCGGCGCAGAAATTCCGCGCTGGTTGCGCAAGGCCTTAGAAAATTATGGCGATGATGATGCAAGCTTAAAAGCCTTCGGCGTAGATTTGGTGACAGAACTGTGTGAAGTGCTCTTAGAGAACGAAGCCCCTGGCTTGCATTTTTACACTATGAACCAAACTGAACCCACAGCGCAGATTGTAAAAAATTTGGGCTTAGTGCCGGTAGAGTGATTTAGTTTTTTTTGAATTGATGAAGCCCTGCTAATGCAGGGCTTTTTTATTGAGATAAGATTTTTTGGATTTGAACAATTGCATGTCATCTAAAGCCGATACTTTTATAGCGCCCCCATGCCATGCTGAAATTGAAATT
>DAOORH010000505.1:0-2344 GCA_035389145.1 Cellvibrio sp. | reverse complement strand
CTTATTGGATTTAACGGATAACCTTGTTGAAGGCAAATTAGTGCCGCCAAAAAATGTTGTACGTTACGATGAAGATGATCCTTATTTGGTGGTAGCCGCCGATAAAGGCACAGCAACTTTCTCTGATATAGCCAATAGCATTTCTACTGAATATAACCATTGGCTGGGCGATGCTTTTGCTTCTGGTGGTAGCCAAGGTTATGACCATAAAGGCATGGGGATTACCGCGCGCGGTGCGTGGATTTCGGTGATGCGCCACTTCCGCGAAAAAAATATCAATATTCAGCAAGAAGATTTTACGGTTGTTGGTATTGGCGATATGGCAGGCGATGTATTCGGTAATGGCATGTTGTTATCGCAACATATTTGCTTAGTCGCTGCATTTAACCACATGCATATTTTTATTGACCCAACGCCAGATGCCGCAAAAAGTTTTATAGAGCGACAACGTTTATTTACTACCCCAAAAACCACTTGGGCCGATTATGATAAAGCGCTCATCAGTAAGGGCGGTGGGATTTTCAATCGCGATGCAAAAACGATTGCAATTACGCCGGAGATGAAGCAAGCATTTGGTATATATGAAGATAATCTTACTCCCACCGAGTTAATGACCAGCTTATTAAAAGCCCCTGTGGATTTAATTTGGAATGGCGGTATTGGCACCTATGTTAAATCCTCTAATGAAACTCACGCGGAAGTGGGCGATAAAGCCAATGATAGTTTGCGTGTAAATGGCATTGAGTTGCGCGCCAAAGTATTTGGCGAAGGCGGCAATTTGGGTATGACTCAACGTGGCCGTATTGAATATGCATTAAACGGCGGTGCCTGTAATACCGATTTTATCGATAACGCTGGCGGTGTTGATTGTAGTGACCATGAAGTCAATGTAAAAATTCTATTAAACGAAGTGGTTAGTAGCGGTGATTTAACATCCAAGCAACGCAATCAATTATTAGCAAGCATGACTAATAATATTGCGGACTTGGTGTTGAAAAATAATTATCGCCAAACCCAGGCGATTAGTATTGCTGAAGTGGAATCTTTAGCGCGTGGCGCTGAATACAGACGCTTTATGTCGAATTTGGAAAGTCAAAAACGGCTGAATCGAAAATTAGAGTTTTTACCGGCAGATGATATTTTGCTAGAACGTCAATCGCATAGTTTGGGGCTGACTCGTCCGGAATTATCCATTTTAATTTCTTACGCCAAGGCGGTGTTAAAAGAGGATTTAGCGTCAGATAATATAGCCGACAATGCTTATGTTGCCAAAGCGGTTGAAGGCGCATTCCCTGAAAAAATTGCTGCAGAATATGCGTTGCCACTTTATAACCACCGATTAAAGCGTGAAATAGTTGCAACCCAAATTGCCAATGACATGGTCAATAATATGGGGATTAGTTTTGCGCAGCGCTTAATCGAATCAACCGGTGCAAGTGTGGGTGATGTGGCTAAGGCTTATATTGCTGCGCGCGATGTGTACCAAATGGAAAAATTTATTTTGGATTTGCAGGCGTTGGATCATAAGCTTCCTGCAAAAATTCAATATGAGTTAATGATTAATATGATGCGCCGAGTGCGCCGCGCGACGCGTTGGTTTTTGCGTAATCGCCGCAGCAATTTAGACCCTGCGGTAGAAGTTGAGTTTTTTGGCCCAGCAGTCGCTAGCATTTCAGCACAATTGCCTGTTCTCTTATTGGGTGCGCAGTTAGAAGAATTGCGAGGGCAATATCAACGCTTGCAAGAGAGTGGGGTGCCGCAAGATCTAATCGTGCGTGCTTCGTCGGCGTCCTATCTGTTTTCTGGGTTTAGTGTCGCAGAAGCGGCAAGACGCAGTGGTCGTGATATTGCTGCTGTGACGCAGCTGTATTTTTTACTGAGCGATACTTTGAGTTTACCTTGGTTTGCCAATCAAATTGCGAACTTGAAAGTGGAGACTTTTTGGCAAGCTATGGCACGTGAAAGCTATATGGATGATCTTGAATCGCAATTGCGCTCGCTCACCATATCGCTAATTGAATGCACTGATGAAACAATCAATATTGCCGATTTACTGGATTCATGGAGCAGCCAACAATCCACCTTAATTAATCGTTGGAAACTAATGGTTAATGAGTTGCAGGCTGCAAGCGGGACTGATTTTGCTGTTTTCTCGGTGGCTCTACGTGAGCTGCTGGATTTGGCGCAAGCTACGCAGCACTGTGAAATTATTTTATAAATACTGTACCTATTGTGTGTTAAATAAGGTGTATTCGATGAGGAAGTTTTAAATGGGTGGTTTATTGTATCCTGCTGTTGTATTAGCTAATAAAATGTCATTTACCGCTAAGCTTTTTATTGCGGT
>DAOORH010000504.1:0-2346 GCA_035389145.1 Cellvibrio sp. | reverse complement strand
ACTTCTTGGCCGCCCGCAATTGTGACTGGCTTACCGTCGCCGAAATCCAATTCTATACGCGCACCTGTTGCGGTTATGACAACTTCTTCGGCGGTTACTGTATCGCCAACCTTAAGTGGGCGCAGGGTGCCGTCTGCACTTTTGGCCCAAGCTTGACCTTCAAGAGAGGCAACAGTCGCAACAGAATTAGCCATAACAAAACTCCAAACAAGAATTAACGACAAATGAGAGATAGAAAAAGGGATATTTCAGGAGTCTAGCGGATGGCGTCCAAAGTTCTATTGGACTGAAGGACAATAAGGGGAATTTATGTAGAACGAAATCGCATGCTTAGACGCAAATTTGAAAAAAGTGGTTATGACAAAACATTATGAATGACCGGACAGTACCAACACCAAGTGCAGACGATCGCGAACATGCAGCTTTTCAAACACCGCACTCAAATGGGCTTTAACGGTTCGCTCTGTTATGTCGAGCTCTTTGGCGACTTCTTTGTTGGACTTACCTGCAGCGACCGCTTTGGCCACGTCTTGTTCGCGTGCGCTCAACAAATCCAAATGATTTTTTTGCGGGATCGGCTCCAAGGGAGCAGAGTTGAGGATATTGGCGGTGGCAAATACGAGCTGACGCATTAAATCGACACCTAACCACAGTCCGCCGACCTCGACCACCTGCGCCACTTGCTGCAATACCGGTACTGCAGCTAAATAGTGTAAATAGCCATTAGCGCCAACTTCCAATGCCTGCTTAGCTTGGCGTGGGTCTTCGACTGCAGTTAATGCAATGACACGCGCGCCGGCGGCCACCCACTTGGCGATATGAGCAAAACTGAATGCGTCGCTCAGAACGACCCAAATAAGGCAATCGTGTAAATCGGCAGGTAATGCGTTCTCTGCACTCAGCGTTTTCGCCAAGGGAAAAGCTTGGCGCCAGCGAGGTGATTGAATTTCGGGTGGAGATATAAATAGTGACTGCATTATCGCTCGGTTAAGGCATTTTGTTTCGCCCGAAGTACAGGCTTCAATAGATAAGATAGAACAGTTTTCTTGCCCGTCAAGATATCCACCTGCGCAGTCATCCCGGGCATGATAGGTAAAGAAGCATCAAACCCTGCACGATCAGTACGCACGCGAACCAAATAAAAAACATTGTCTTTATCGTCCTTCATAGTGTCGGCACTGATATGTTCCAATTTACCTGTTAAGCCACCATAAATTGAAAAATCATAGGCCGTAAATTTGACGATAGCTTTTTCACCAGGATGCAAAAAGGCGATATCTTTTGGCGCAACTTTGGCTTCAATTAATAACTGATCGTCTAACGGAATTATTTCAATCACTTCATCGCCTGGCTGCACAACACCGCCCATGGTATTGGTATAAAGGCGCTGTACAGTACCGTGTACCGGCGCGCGAATTTCAGCGTATTTAATTTTGTCGGCGAGCCCTGTTCCGGTTTCACTTAAGGCCGATAATTTTTGCAAAGTTTCAGACAGTTCTGCGCGCCATTTGTTGACCTGAGCCAATTCAACTTCGCGTACCTTGCCCTCAGATTCTTCTACTGCAGCTTGCAAGCGCTGCTCTTGCGCCAAGGCTTGTTGGCGCGCGCCCGTTGCATTGGAAACTTCGCCTTGCAGTTTCAAAATTTCTACTTCAGACACAGCACCGCTTTTAAGCAGCGGCATAGTTACCGTTAATTCTTGATTCGCTAAATCCAGCGCGCGCGTCACTTGCGATAATTTTGCACGCACTTCTTGCAACTCGCGCTGGCGCTGCTCTAATTGGCTACGCGAAATGCTGAGTTGCTCATCTAACTCACGACGATTCGCTTCGTATTGCGAGGTTTCGTGGGCTGCGATATCCGGAGATGATTTTGTTAAATCATCCGTCAGCACAAAAGGCTCATTGGATGTTAACGCTTTTAAACGTGCCGCCCGCGCTTGTAGAGAAACTAAGGACGCATTGTTTTCGCGAAAACTGGATACAAAACGCGTAGGATCTATTCTTAATAGCAAATCGCCTTTTTTAACTACGTCACCTTCACGTACTAAAATTTCTTCAACCACACCGCCGTCAAAAGATTGAATAACTTGTAGCTGCTGCGACGGAATAACCTTGCCTTCACCGCGCGCCACTTCATCCACTTTAGCAAAAGCAGCCCACACCAATAAAATTAAAAAGATAATAGCAATCGCATTTAATAATAAACGTGCCCGCAGTGGCTCTTGTTGCACCCGCGCCCAATCTGCATCGTCAAGCCAATCGTGCGATTGCTCATTAATGGGTGTGAGCCAACGTTGGTAAATCTTATCGATATAAGTACTGGCAGGAATACCAATTTTATCCA
>DAOORH010000503.1:0-2358 GCA_035389145.1 Cellvibrio sp. | reverse complement strand
TAGCTGCTGATAAGCCTTTGGTTATTTCCGGCACCGGTTTGAAATCACAATCCGTTATTCAAGCCGCTGCCAATGTTGCCTATGCGCTGAAAGGTCGCGGTAAAGATGTTGGCGTAGCGTTGACCTTGCTCGAATCCAATAGCTTTGGTACTGCATTGTTAGATGCGCAAAGCGGCGAATCGGTTGAAGCAATTTTGACTGCAGTTCGCGATGGCGCTGCGGATGTATTGGTTGTAGTTGAAAATGATCTTTACCAACGTGCGCCTGCCGAGTTGGTTGATGCCGCACTGAAAGCTGCGAAAGTAGTTCTCGTGTTAGATCACCAAGCAACAGCAACGGTTGATAAAGCTAGTTTCGTATTGCCCGCAGCAAGTTTTGCTGAAGGTGATGGTACTTTGGTTAATATGGAAGGTCGTGCTCAGCGCTTCTTCCAAGTATTTGATGCGTCTTACTACAAGCCCGCACAATTGATTCGTGAAGGCTGGCGTTGGTTACATGCAATCCAATCGACTCTGGAAAACAAAGCCGTTGATTGGACTGTGTTGGACGATGTGACAGCTAACTTGGCGAGCGCAAACAGTGTCTTATCTGCGATTGCACAAGCTGCCCCAGATTCTAGTTTGCGTATTCACGGATCGCGTATTGCCCGTGAACCGCGTCGTTATTCTGGCCGCACGGCTATGCGTGCAAACCAATCTGTACATGAAATTCGCCAGCCACAAGATCAAGACTCAGCAATGTCTTTCTCAATGGAAGGTATTTCTGGCCCAACGAATAATTCGCAATTGATTCCCTTCGCGTGGGCTCCAGGTTGGAACTCACCGTCTGCTTGGAATAAATTCCAGGACGAAGTAGGCGGTAGTTTGCGCGCGGGTGATCCAGGTGTGCGTTTGATCGAAGCATCTGAATCTGCGCAATATTTCACTGCAGTTCCTGCTGCAGCTTCAGGTTTGCAATCTGCTCCGCTTTACCACCTTTATGGTAGTGATGAGCAATCATCGCGTGCAGAAGTTGTTGCGACTCGCGTGCCTGCAAACTATGTAGCTGTTTCTACCGCAGATGCAAAAAGCCATAACTTAGTTGATGGTCAAAATGCAGAAGTGGTTGTAGGCGGCTCGATATTTGTTGCACCGGTTAAGATCTCTGCAGATTTAGCAGCTGGCGTAGTCGGTATACCGGTTTTGGCTGGGCTTCCAAAGCTTGCATCTGGTTTGGCGGTTAGCCTCAAAGGGGGTGTTTAATGTCTATTTTCACTCCCGAAGTGATTGCCATTATCTGGTCAGTGACTAAGGCCTTAATTGTTCTTTTCGGCGTGGTTATCTGCGCAGCATTTTTGAGCTTTGTTGAGCGTCGTATGTTGGCGCTGTGGCAAGATCGTTACGGCCCAAATCGTGCGGGTCCTTTCGGTTTGCTGCAATTGCCTGCCGACATGATAAAAATGTTCATGAAAGAAGACTGGACTCCGCCTTTCGTGGATAAGTTGACCTTTTGGTTGGCGCCGGCGATTGCGATGACGTTCCTGCTTTTGTCTTTTGCGATTGTCCCGATTATTCCGGGTTGGGTTGCGGCTGATTTAGACATTGGCCTCTTGTTCTTCTTCGCCATGGCAGGTTTAGCGGTGTACGCCGTTATGTTTGGCGGTTGGTCATCAAACAACAAATACGCTCTTTTGGGCGGTGTACGTGCGACTGCACAAACCGTTAGCTATGAAGTGTTTATGGGGCTGTCGTTGATGGGTGTTGTGACCATCACCGGTTCATTCAATATGACTGAAATCGTTAATGCCCAAAAAGGTTGCTGGTTTGTCTTCCCACAAATTTTGGGTTTTCTGACCTTCGTGGTTGCGGGTATTGCCGTAACTCACCGCTCTCCCTTCGATGCTCCTGAAGCAGAACAAGATCTCGCTGCTGGTTATCACACTGAATACTCTGGTTTGAAGTGGGGTATGTTCTTCGTAGGTGAATACATTGGTGTAGTGTTGATTTCTTCATTGATCACCGTGTTGTTCTTTGGTGGTTGGTTGCCACCATTTGAGTGGTCTGTATTCAATTACATTCCAGCATTCTTCTGGTTTGCCATCAAAACTGCATTTTTTATCATGATGTTTATTCTGGTCAGAGCTGCGTTGCCACGCCCTCGTTACGATCAAATCATGGATTTCGGTTGGCGCGTTTGCTTGCCAATCACGCTTGTTAACCTAGTGGCTACTGCAGCGGTTGTGCTGCTGTTAGATCAGTCTGCTGCTTAAGGTTGAGGTACAGAAATGATTAAACTTATAAAAGGTACATACACACAATTCCGCAGTTTGTGGATGGTGTTTTCCCACGCATGGCGTAAGCGCGATACGATTTTGTATCC
>DAOORH010000502.1:0-2371 GCA_035389145.1 Cellvibrio sp. | reverse complement strand
CCCAATTTTTATGGTGCCGCTGCGCATTGAAAACGGTGTGAAGTTCTGGGTTGAAAATAAGGCTGAGTTAGATCGCGCCGAAAAAGAATACGGTGTACCCGCAGAAATGATAGTGGCTATTATTGGAGTGGAAACCAATTATGGCCGCAATATGGGTGGCCACAGAGTTATTGATGCCCTTTCAACCTTGGCCTTTGATTACCCGCCGCGTGCGCCCTTTTTTCGTTCCGAGTTGGAAAACTATTTATTGCTGACCCGCGAGCAAAAACACGACCCCTTGGAATTTAAAGGCTCCTATGCGGGCGCTATGGGTTTTGGGCAATTTATGCCATCCAGCTATCGCAAATGGGCGGTGGATTTTAGTGGCGATGGCTTTACCGATATTTGGAAAAACCAATCGGATGCGATTGGCAGTGTCGCCAATTATTTTAAAGAACATGGCTGGAAAACCGGAGAGCCAGTCACAGTAGGCGCTCATGCAGCGGACAATATGAATGCAGCACAGTTGAACAGCATAGTGCCGCCAACGGTTACGGTAGATGAGTGGCGCAAGCAGGGTATTAACCCTATCTCATGGCTGCCGCCCACCACGCGCGCTATTGCGTTTCAATTTGAAGGGGCCAACGGCGCGGAATATTGGTTCGGCTTGCAAAATTTTTACACTATCACTCGCTACAATCGCAGCCCTATGTATGCCATGGCGGTGTATGAGTTGAGTAAGTACATTAAAATTGAAATGGGGAAAATCTAGTGCTATTGCCAAAAGCCGATGGACGCACTCTAGCCTTCTTTGCGCTTTTGGCTTTGCTGGCGGGGTGCTCAACGCCTGTGCCGCATAAACCGGGCGATTCGTCGTCACCGGATAAACCACGTACATCTGATTCACAGGAAGGGCGCTACAAAGGAAAGCCCAAAGATTGGGGGCCAGATAAAGAAATCGATATGTCGCATGTGCCCGATGCTGTGCCGCGCGTTGAGAAACGCACGATTGCAGGCAATAAAAACCCCTATACCGTACTTGGTAAAACCTATTATTTAATGGAGGATGAGCGCGCTTATATCGAGCGCGGTAAGGCCTCTTGGTACGGTTTTAAATTCAATGGCGAGCGCACCTCCAATGGTGAGCTCTACGATATGTTTGCCATGACCGGCGCTCATAAAACCTTGCCGATTCCATCCTATGTGCGCGTGACTAATCTGGATAATCGCACCAGCGTGGTGGTGCGCATCAATGATCGCGGTCCGTTTCACGCCGGGCGCATTATTGATTTAAGTTATGCCGCTGCCCAGCGTTTAGGCATTACTCGTGCGGGTACAGGTAATGTTGAAGTTGAAGTGGTTGTGCCTGAGGGGGATCCTCGGCCACCTTTGCGTATGCGCAAGCAAGATAAGGTGGCGCGCGATTCTGGTTTGGTTTCTCAAGCTGAGGCGGGTAGTAAAAGTGCTGATAGCAAACTACCTGAAGGTACTTATCTACAAGTCGCCGCTTTTGGAGTAGAAAAATCTGCTAAAGAATTTGTATCCAGCATAAAGAGCAAAGTTAGTTTTCCGGTGGTTATTAGTGCAACAAAGTCACCAAAGTCACTTTATCGCGTGCGGCTTGGTCCGTTTAAGGATGCTCAAAGCATTCAAACCGCCCGTGAAGAGCTAGGTGCAATCAATATTTCAGAAGTTCATGTTGTCTACCAATAAGTATTTATTAGGCAAGCAGTGTTACAATTTCGCTCAATTTTAAGCCCAGCCTATTTGCTGTGAATAATTCTCTATTTTTGTCATTAATTTAAAGTGATTTTTTATGTTTAAGTCTCTCGTGTCCTTCAGTAAACCTTTAAGCATTGCGTTGCTGGTTGTGAGCTTTAGCGCAATGGCGCAAACACCGGCTCCTACACCCACTCTGGGTCAGGCGTCGTCAACTCAAGCGGCCGTGCCTGCTGCGATTCCAGATGCCCCTTTATTGGCCGCCAGCGGTTATATTTTGGTTGATGGCGAAACCGGCGAAGTGCTTGCACAAAACAAGGCCGATGAGCGTTTGCCCCCCGCCAGCCTCACTAAAATGATGTCGAGTTACTTGGTTATTGAAGAGTTGGTTAATGGCCGTATCAACGAATCGAACATGGTGAACATCAGCGTTAAAGCCTGGAAAATGGAAGGCTCACGCATGTATGTGAAAGAGGGCACTCAAGTTCCGGTTATAGATCTGTTGCGCGGCGAGATTATTCAGTCAGGTAATGATGCCACTGTCGCCTTGGCGGAATACGTGGGCGGTACTGAAGATGCCTTCGTTGATATGATGAACAAAAAAGCCAAAGAATTGGGCATGACCAATACGCACTATTTGAATGCTGCTGGGATGCCTGCCGAGGGGCATTAC
>DAOORH010000501.1:0-2387 GCA_035389145.1 Cellvibrio sp. | reverse complement strand
CCAAACAGAAATCAGCAGAATAATTGAGGTTTTGTCAATGAAGTACACGCTTACTCGCGCTAATCCAGAAGGTGCACAAGGTGCTTACCCTATGCAAACGCAACAGACTGTTGCGAGTCATGGCAGTACTGACCCTATGGAAGACGAAGTTCATAAAAGTGTATTTATGGCGCGCCTTGAAGATTTGATTCACGCCGGTGTTAACTGGGGTAGAGCAAATTCTTTGTGGCCATATAACTTCGGTTTGTCATGCTGCTACGTTGAAATGGCGACTGCCTTTACCTCTCCGCACGATCTTGCGCGCTTTGGTGCTGAAGTTATTCGTGCATCGCCACGTCAAGCTGATTTGATGGTAGTTGCGGGCACGTGTTTTATAAAGATGGCGCCTGTTGTGCAACGCTTGTACGAGCAAATGCTTGAGCCAAAGTGGGTTATCTCCATGGGAGCCTGCGCTAACTCAGGCGGTATGTACGATATTTATTCAGTAGTGCAGGGCGTTGACAAATTCCTTCCTGTCGATGTGTATATTCCCGGCTGCCCACCGCGCCCAGAAGCTTTCTTGCAAGCCTTAACTTTGCTGCAAGATTCTATTGGTAAAGAGCGCCGTCCATTGTCATGGACCGTTGGTGAGCAAGGCGTTTATCGCGCCGAGATGCAGCCTGAGCGTGACCGCAAACAGTCTGAGCGTATTGCCGCTGTTAACTTGCGTTCACCTGATGAAGTTTAATTTAAAAATTAGCCGAAGCGACTGTAAATAATGACCGAAAACGTCACCATAAGCCCCGTAGTGGGCGCTGAACACGAAGTTGTACGCGAGCTGCATGCGCAGTTTGGCGCTGAGGCTTTCGTGTTTCAGACTACTCTCGATAAAGTACCTACACTTTGGGTGCCGCGCGATAAGTTGATCGATGTATTAACTTTTCTGCGTAACTTACCGCGCCCCTATGTAATGCTTTACGACTTGTCGGCTACCGATGAGCGTTTGCGCCAAAATCGTTTGGGAATGCCAGTAGAAGACTTCACCGTTTTCTATCACTTGCTCTCGATTGATCGCAATAGCGATGTCCGTATTAAAGTTGCACTTAAACTCGACGATTTAAAACTCCCAACCTCAATCGGTATTTGGCCAAATGCCAATTGGTATGAGCGTGAAGCGTGGGATTTGTTTGGCGTTGTGTTTGAAGGCCACCCGCATTTGTCGCGCATTTTGTTGCCGACTACGTGGGAAGGCCACCCGTTGCGTAAAGACTACCCTGCGCGCGCGACTGAATTTGATCCCTTTAAATTAGACGCAGCCAAGCAAGATTTGGAACAGGAAGCTTTGTTGTTCAACCCAGAAGCATGGGGTATGAAACGCAGCAACAAAGACAACACTGAAGACTTCATGTTCTTGAACCTCGGCCCGAACCACCCATCGGCACACGGTGCTTTCCGTATTGTGTTGCAACTGGATGGTGAAGAGATTGTTGATTGCGTTCCTGACATCGGTTACCACCACCGTGGCGCCGAGAAAATGGCTGAACGTCAATCTTGGCACTCTTATATTCCTTACACCGACCGTATCGATTACCTCGGTGGCGTAATGAACAACATGCCGTACATTTTGGCAGTTGAAAAATTAGCTGGAATTGAAGTTCCAGATCGCGTAAAAACCATTCGCGTGATGTTAAGCGAATTCTTCCGTATTACTTCGCATTTGCTCTACCTCGGTACTTACATTCAAGACGTTGGCGGTATGTCGCCCGTGTTCTTTATGTTTACCGACCGTATGAAAGCTTACGATGTGATTGAAGCCATTACCGGTTTCCGTATGCATCCGGCGTGGTTCCGTATTGGTGGCTTGGCGCATGATCTCCCCAATGGTTGGGATCGTTTGGTGCGTGAGTTTGTTGAGTGGTTGCCCGGTCGCTTAAAAGAATACGAAAAAGCCGCTTTGCAAAACTCTATTTTGGTTGCGCGTTCTGTTGATGTGGCGCAATACAACAAAGATGAAGCTTTGGCTTGGGGTGTAACTGGTCCAGGTTTGCGTGCAACGGGTGTTGATTTCGATTTGCGTAAAGCGCGCCCATATTCTGGCTACGAAAACTTCGAATTTGATGTTCCTGTTGGCCAACACGGTGACGCTTACGACCGCGCTGTATTGCGTTTGGAAGAAATGCATCAGTCAGTTCGCATCATCAAACAATGTTTGGAAAATATGCCGGCTGGCCCATACAAGGCTGATCATCCGCTGACGTGTCCGCCACCGAAAGAGCGCACCTTGCAAGACATTGAAACCCTGATTACCCATTTCTTGTCGGTATCTTGGGGTCCAATTATGCCTGCAGGCGAGAGCTGCCAGATGATTGAAGCCACCAAAGGCATCAACAGTTACTACCTGACTTCCG
>DAOORH010000500.1:0-2390 GCA_035389145.1 Cellvibrio sp. | reverse complement strand
CTCGGCCCCGATATGCCCACCGAGGCGGAAATTATTTCCACCCGTGAAGACCTTATTAAAATGTACGAAACCGGGCGCGGCAGTGTGCGTATGCGCGCGGTTTGGCAAAAGGACGAAGAGTCGGGCGATATTATTGTTACTGCACTACCGCATCAGGTGAGTGGTGCAAAAATCATGGAGCAAATTGCCGCGCAAATGCAGGCGAAAAAATTGCCCATGGTGGCGGATTTGCGCGATGAATCTGATCATGAAAACCCAACGCGCTTAGTCATTATTCCACGCTCCAATCGTGTTGATCTTGAACAGGTAATGCAGCATTTATTTGCGACCACAGAATTAGAACGTACCTATCGCGTCAATATGAACATGATTGGTATTGACGGCAAGCCTGCGGTTAAACCACTCAATAAAATTTTGAATGAGTGGCTGAGCTTCCGTACTGTTACCACTCGTCGCCGTTTGCAATATCGTTTAGAAAAAGTAGAAGAGCGTTTGCTGCGCTTAGCGGCATTAATGGTGGTGTTCTTAAATGTGGATGAAGTGATTCGTATTATCCGCGAAGAAGACAACCCCAAGCCGGTATTAATGGATCGTTTCAATTTAGTTGAAATGCAAGCAGAATATATTCTAGAAACCAAATTGCGCCAGCTGGCGCGTTTGGAAGAAATGAAAATTCTGGAAGAAAAAACCGCGCTAGAAAAAGAGCGCGATGGCCTACAAAAAATTCTTGAATCAGCAGTAAAATTAAAAAATCTGGTGCGCAAAGAATTGATTCAAGTTGCTGAGCAATTTGGTGATGATCGTCGTTCACCCATAGTTGCGCGAGCAGAAGCACAAGCACTCAGCGAAACTGAATTATTAAGCGTTGACCCTATCACTGTAGTGATTTCCGATAAGGGATGGATTCGCGCCGCGAAAGGTCACGATATAGATGCTGCTGGTTTAAGTTACAAAGCTGGCGACAGTGTAAAATTTGCGATTCACGGCAAAAGTAATCAGCAAGTTATTTTGTTGGATTCCACTGGCCGCAGCTATTCATTGCCCGCACACAACTTGCCATCTGCACGCGGTCAAGGTGAACCGATTACCGGAAAAATTAGCCCGCCAAGCGGTGCCACTTTTGAAGGCGCATTAATGGGCGCAGATGATCAGCGCGTGTTGTTAGCATCCGATGCCGGTTATGGTTTTGTGGCTAGGTTAGAAGATTTGGCGAGTAAAAATAAAGCCGGTAAAGCCTTATTAACCTTGCCAGAAAATGCCAAGGTGCTGCCGCCACAATTTGTGACTAATCCTGAGCACGCATTATTGGCGGCGGTGAGTAATGATGGCCGCTTGTTGGTGTTCCCCGTTACCGAGTTGCCAGAGTTGGCGCGTGGTAAGGGTAACAAGATTATGAACATTCCTTCTGCCAGAGCTCAGACGCATGAAGAGTTTGTAGTGTCGGTGAGTGTAATTAGTCCCAACCAAATGCTTACGCTCCATTCGGGTAAGCGCCACATCACTTTAAAAATGTCTGATCTTGAGCATTACAAAGGTGAGCGTGGTCGCCGTGGTAATAAATTGCCGCGTGGCTTCCAGAAAGTTGATGCGGTTGAAGTAACTGATAAATAAAAAATGGTGGGTTATGTGTTTCTCTCTCAAGTCCCCCCTTTGAAAAAGGGGGCTAGGGGGATTTAAAAATGTAACTGTTTCAATCAAATCCCCCGTCCCCCCTTTCCAAAGGGGGTGAATATACATGTAGAGTTTTCCACAATAATTTATAAAGGAATCACCATGAGCTCAAATGATAAACGCCGTCATATTCGTACGCCTTTGGCCTGTCGCATTAAAATTGCACATGACAATAGCGAGATAGTGGTTAAAACCCGCGATATTTCTGACGGCGGTGTGTTTGTTGTCTTGGAGCCAGATCAAGTGCCGCCCATTGGTACTCATGTCACAGGTCAAGTGCAAGGCTTAATGGATGATGCGCCGGTATTAGAAATGGAAGTGGTGCGTGTAGAGCCCTCTGGTGTTGGTTTGCGTTTTGTAAATTCAGATGTTGAATAGATTTTACTCGTGCTGAATAAAATTATTTTTTGCGCGCTTGTTTGTCTATGGTCGGTTTCAAGTCGCGCTGCCACTGTGCTTATTTACCATCATGTTAGTAATAGCATGCCCGCCTCCACCAGTATTAGCCCTGAGCGTTTTATTGCGCAGATGGATTATCTGGAAAAGAATAATTTTAAAGTCGTACCGCTTGCCGAGCTTACTGAAAAATTAAAAAAGGGCGATGCGCTGCCAGATAAAACTGTAGCTATCACCTTCGATGATTCCTATGCGGATGTTTACACATCGGCCTATCCCATTCTTAAAAGACGCGGTTGGCCATTTACGTTTTTTGTAAATAC
>DAOORH010000499.1:0-2404 GCA_035389145.1 Cellvibrio sp. | reverse complement strand
GTGACGTCATGTCCATCAACGAATTTTTCTTAATCTTACTCAGCACAGTGTTCGTGAATAACTTTGTGCTGGTACAGTTTTTGGGTTTATGCCCCTTTATGGGTGTATCCAACAAACTTGAATCTGCAATCGGTATGGCGGGCGCAACTACCTTTGTAATGACGCTCGCGTCAGTCAGTACTTATTTGGTAGATCACTGGGTGCTCGCACCACTTGGCTTGGAATATTTGCGCACCATCGCCTTTATTCTGGTGATCGCCGCCGTCGTACAATTTGTAAAAATGTTTATGGAAAAAACCAGCCCGCTGTTATATCGCGTGCTCGGCGTTTTCTTACCGCTGATTACGGTGAACTGTGCCGTACTCGGCGTAGCCTTATTAAACACCCAAAAAACCCACAACTTTTTTGAATCAACACTGTACGGCTTTGGCGGTGCAGTGGGTTTCTCATTAGTGTTGGTTTTATTTTCTGCCATGCGCGAACGCTTAGCCGCTGCCGATGTACCGCTTCCTTTTAAAGGTGCAGCCATAGGCATGATTACTGCCGGCTTAATGTCGCTGGCATTTATGGGTTTTGCTGGGCTGGCTAGCTAAGCGCACAATCATTTTATTTTTTTGAAATTAATCTATGTTTGAATTCATCATTCAAAATCCCATCGCCTCAGCGCTGATTGCGCTCGTAGGTCTATCGCTTTTATTTGGTGCCGTGCTGGGTTTCGCTGCCGTGCGATTTAAAGTGGAAGGCAATCCGATTGTCGATCAAATTGATACGCTGCTACCGCAAACACAGTGTGGTCAATGTGGCTTCCCAGGTTGCCGCCCCTATGCACAAGCCATTGTGAATGGTGAAGCCATTAATAAATGTCCGCCCGGCGGTCAAAATACCATTAACGCACTCGCCGATTTATTGGATGTGGAAGCACCGCAATTAGATGCTGAACACGGTACCGAGTCTGACGTAAAAAAAGTCGCTTACATTCGCGAAGATGAATGCATCGGCTGCACAAAGTGTATTCAAGCCTGCCCTATGGATGCCATTCTCGGCGCAGCAAAACAAATGCACACCGTCATTGCCGATGAATGCACCGGCTGCGATTTATGCGTAGAACCTTGCCCCGTTGACTGCATTGATATGATTCCGGTTGAAACCACCTTGAAAACCTGGGCGTGGGAATTACCCACCATCAACCCAATTCAACTTATTGCCAGCGACAAACATCAACACACAGGTGAAGCCGCCTGATGAATACGCCTGTAAGTAATTCTGTAAACAATTTAACTCCCACCCAGAACTTAATAAAAGTTTGGGAAATTCCCGGCGGCATTCACCCGCCCGAAAACAAAACCCAATCCATGCAATTGCAGCTGGGCAGCTTACCCATTCCGCCGCAATTAATTATTCCGCTTAATCAACATATTGGCGCGCCTGCAAAACCTATTGTGCAAGTGGGCGATAAGGTGCTTGCTGGCCAATTGATTGCCGCCGCCGATGGGACTTTTAGCGCGAACGTTCACGCCTCAAGTTCAGGCACAGTATCAGCGATAGAAAATTTTGTATTGCCACACCCCTCTGGCATGAGCGGTGAATGCATTGTGATTGATACCGATGGCGAACACACGTTTATCGCGACCGAAGCCTGCGAAGATTATTTAGCGGTTGAGCGTTTAACCTTGCTGGATAAAATTCGCACCGCAGGTGTAGCCGGTTTAGGTGGTGCAGGTTTTCCTACGTCAGTAAAACTCAACACAAAATCCACGCAAAAAATTGATACGCTGGTAATTAACGGCGCTGAGTGCGAACCCTATATCACTGCTGACGATATGCTCATGCAAGTTCGTGCCGATGAAGTTATCGCGGGTACGTTATTGCTCAGCCATATTTTGCACCACCCAGCGCGCTTGGTAATTGGTGTTGAAGATAACAAACCCAAAGCCATAGCAGCCTTGCAAGCCGCGGTTAAAAATGCGCGTGTTACCGGCAAAGATTCGGTTATAGAAGTGGTGAGCGTGCCCACCAAATATCCATCCGGCGGAGCAAAACAATTAATTCAAATTTTAACAGGGCGTGAAGTTCCACACGGCCATCACTCAGCAGATATAGGCGCGACTTGTGTGAATGTGGGCACCGCTGTTGCTGCATGGCGCGCTGTGCGTTACGGCGAACCGCTGATTGATCGTGTCATGACAGTGGTGGGTGAATCGCTTACTACACAGCGCAATATTGATGTGTTATTCGGCACGCCGATTAATTATGTTTTAGAGCAACACGGTTTTGATGCAAGTAAAGCGTCGCGCGTCGTTATGGGCGGCCCCATGATGGGTTTCACCCTGCCAGATTTGCGCGCGCCCGCCATTAAAACCACTAACTGTATTTTCGCGCCCAGTAAAAAAGAAGCGCCTACGCC
>DAOORH010000498.1:0-2409 GCA_035389145.1 Cellvibrio sp. | reverse complement strand
AATGGTGACGCCCAAGTTGCCACAACCGGCAACCAAAGCTCTGGCGTGCTTAGCTCTGTTGCGCTAGCGAATTGCTACATTGTGCTTGAACAAGAACGCGGTGCGGTAACAGCGGGAGAAAAAGTAAACGTTGTCATGTTTGATAGATTTTTGCAGTAATACAAAGCCTCGCCTTAATTGCCCTCTGTGGACAACTAAGGCGAGGCGCAAGCCTAAGGCTCAGTTTCAAAGTCACCTCATAGAATGCAACACAACAACTATAAACCCAACTCACTCAAGCTCGCATAATCATCTGGTCTGCGGCCCTGTAACCAGTGAAACTTTCGATCGCTCTCTGCAATCGCTAAATCATTAATACTCGCGTAGCGTTTTTGCATTAGCCCCTGTGCATCAAACTCCCAATTTTCGTTTCCATAGGAACGGAACCATTGGCCTTGGTCGTCATGCCACTCATAGGCAAAACGTACTGCAATGCGATTCCCCTCAAATGCCCATAGCTCTTTGATTAGACGATACTCGTGTTCACGTGCCCACTTTTGCGTAAGAAAATTTTCAATCTCAGCGCGTCCATTTACAAACACATGGCGATTTCGCCACTGACTGTCCGGCGTGTAAGCCAATGCAACTTTTTGCGGATTGCGATTATTCCAACCATCTTCTGCGGCGCGAACTTTTTGAATGGCTGTTTCACGGGTAAAAGGAGGAAATGGTGGGCGTGATTCTTGTTGAGTCATAGAGTTCTCCGAGACTAATAGCTAATAAAAATGGGGGTAGATTAATGTGCACCTCGTATACCTGGCATAGCTACATACCAATTTAACATTTCAATTCGGCCCAACCAGTTTTCAACATAAAGATAGGGTGTAAGGTCTAGATTACCTTCATTGGCCAATGCGATATAGGGATAAATCGCAATATCCGCAACAGTGATCGTATCCGTCGCCAACCAATCGTGATGCTCTAAACGCTGATTTAAAACAGCTAAAAGATTGTTCGTGATGCTAGTCGCTTCATCAAGATTTATGGCGCGACCAAATTTGTGATGCAACCGCAATGCATTAGGCCCACGCGCCACTTCGTTAGCTGCCGTTGAAAGCCATGCAGCAACTTGAGCTGCCTCTGCAGGATCTGCCGGAAACCAATGATCATCGCCATAGGCACGCGCCAAATAAATTAGAATCGCTTGGCTATCGCGAATAATCGTATCACCATCTTTTAAGACGGGCACTTGCCCAAAAGGATTCATCGACAAATAGGCATCAGATTTTTGCTCTCGCTCTGCACCATTTACCGCATGGCTTTTATACTCCAGCCTTAATAGCGAAAGCATCATACGAACTTTGTGACAGTTACCCGATAACCCGAATTCAAATAATTCAATCATGTTTTATCTCCCATTTTTTAAATTGTTAAATATCCAACACGAGGGTTTCACTGGTTGCGCGCGAAATACAGGCGCACATTAAGCCTTCCGCCTTATCCGCTGTGCTCAACACCTTATCGCGGTGCTCAACATCACCCGCCACCACCTTCACCGCACACATTCCACAATTACCTACACGGCAATCAAACTCGGTTTTAATACCTTCTGCCTCCAAGGCCTCTAATATCGATTGATCGGCCGATACCGCAATGATTTTTTGCGAGCGAGCCAACTCAATAGTGAATGCTTTGTCTGCGGTATTTTTATCCACACTAAAGCGCTCTGCATGAACACGCGAAGATGCAATGCCTAATTCCTGGGCCGCTGCGTAAACCGCATCGATCAGTGACTGCGGCCCACAAACATAAATATCCGCGTCACTGGGCACATTGACCAATAAACTCACCGCATTTAATCGCTCATTCTTATCTGAGTAATAACCATAAAAGTCTTCAGCTAATTCACGCTGTAATCTATCGCCAAAAGCCATGTGTACTTGGCTTTTGGCCGCGTAATGCAACTCACAACTTACACCCTTTGCAAGCAAGGTTTGCACCATAGGCTTAATTGCCGTAATACCAATTCCACCGGCAATAAAAATCGCGGGCTTATTATTTTCAGCTAACGAGAAATAATTTTCTGGCATTGCGCAATGCAAAGTCATGCCAAGCGCTAAAACCTGATGCAACCGCTCTGAACCACCTCGTCCATTCTCTTCTTTCAATACGGCTATCTCATAGATATCGCGCCGAGATGGATTTGAACAAATAGAATAATGACGATACTGCGTGATGCCATCCTCCATCAAAACCGGAATCTTTAAATGTGCACCAGCCTTCACTACCGGCAATTCTTCACCAGTTGCACTGCGTAATTCATAAGCGCGAATGCGCGGCGTTAATTGACGAATACCGCTAACAACCAGTGCCAATTCACCTGTACCCATCTCAGTAATTTTTTCAGGGCGATTCACAAGGCGCGATTTA
>DAOORH010000497.1:0-2415 GCA_035389145.1 Cellvibrio sp. | reverse complement strand
ATGAAGCAGAAGAGAATTGGTTGTTGATTAGCGAAGAGATTGAAGCGGCGAGTAACGCTTAGAATTTCACTCAGCGATGAGTGGTGCGGACTTAATACATTAACTCACTGTAGGAGCGACTTTAGTCGCGAATATTTAGAGCTTCGCAGCAAAACCGCTCCTACAACAGAACGAGCAACCGATAATAAAACCATTCCGCTCAGAGATTAATTTCTATGAATATAACACTTAAGGAACGAGTTAACTCCAAAAGGATAAAGTTCACATTTATTTTTGCTGTCTTTCTCAGCCTATTTATTAGCAGAACTTTCGCCCAAGAAAATCAACAACCCTTTGACTACACCAAAACTGTTTGGATCATTCACGTCATTGAGGGAGGCGGAATAGTTTATGGCCGACCAGAACCTGAAGAGTACGATCCTCGACAGGGGCTTATCTATATTTATGAAATTCTGATTAAATATGTTTATAGCATGCAGGATTTAAACGCTTCACGCTTGCCCAACTCACTCAACGTAACTCATGAATTAATTCTTATGAATGGTCTTACGGAGCAGCGGTTATTAATAGGAGAACATTGGATTAGTGATGAAAGAAGCATTGCCGTCATGAGCGAAGTAGATTACAACAATTTAAAGGAATGGCTGAAAAAAAGAGAAAAGAATGAAGATTATAAAAATCCACCCATAGACAAGCTAGTTAAAGCATTTAGAAACGGTACTTCGCCAGACATAGAAAGCTTTGATAAATACTTTAATAGTAATCAAACATCGTCAGTTTCGACTGAAATACAAAACTCAACTGCAAACACACAACTATCGGTAGGCGTTAAGGCAGACGAACAGCCTATTCAGATAGCGAGCCAGTACAGCTCCAGCAGAAAAGTAGAAGCCTCTATAGGCAGGATTGACAGCAGCGCTCAATTTAATCGCGATAGTTTTTCTACAAATTCAATTACACCAACCAAAAACTTATCGAAAAGTAAAAAAGAGAGCAGCAATTTTTCCCTATGGCTGAACTTAGCCATAGGTTTTTTACTTGCGATTGGAGTATTTGTATTATGGAAGAGGAAGAAAGGCTAATTACATCTGCGAAATAAATTTCGATAAGACTTCAAACTTATCGGCATCATTATCCACAAAGCGAATCACAAGTTTTAAGGTGTTGGAATCGGCGCGATTTTCACCTGCCATCATACTGTGCACATAGCCGTTTACGCGCGCCAAGCCATTGCTTTCACCCATATCAATATCCACCACCGCTTGCTCAAAGAGTGCGGGGAGATTCTCCGCGCGCTGTAAAACGCAACTCATTAATTGCAGCGACATCTCGCGAATAATGCAGGGGAAAATTCGGTTATTGGCAAAGCGTAATTGCGCTTGGGCTTTTGCCGTTTTAGTGGGAGCGGGAACAGCTTGTACCGGCTTTGTGCCCGTCAATAATGACCCTGCAGCACCGGTTAAGAGTGATGCACTTGCACTTTGTGCGGCTTTTGGTGCGGGCGCAGCCTCGCGGCCACCGGTTAAAACGCCTATAGAAGAATTAGCGACGCCTTGCATTAGGCTAGGCATGGCAACGGTAGGCACCTTGCCGATAACCCGCAGTTGCTTGTGAACTTTTTTATGGAACTCTTCTGGGGTAAAAGGTTTTGAAATGTAATCTGAAACGCCAGCTTGTATGGCTTTGACAATATGATCGCGGTCGCCACGGCTACTGATCATAATAAAGGGAACTTTTGCACCATTAGGTTGGGCACGCACGTTGCGCAGCAATTCTTCGCCAGTCATTAGTGGCATTTCCCAATCCGACAAAATCAAATCTATATCATTTTGCTTGAATAGTGCGAAGGCGCGCGCGCCATCGGCAGCGTCATAAATTTCAACGCCGGGAATGCGGTCGCGCAATTGCTTTTTGATCATGTCGCGGATGAAGGTGGCGTCGTCGGCCACCAGAATTTTCAAAGCCATGGCTGGGTCCCTGTCGGTATCCTTTCAGCCTAGCTCAATATAGTAACTTTGCTTAGCGAGTCTTTAGGTGACGTATAGGTATATCTACTCTTGGCTCATCGTCTTCAAGAGAATAGCTGCCTTGAGCGGCCTCAACGGCGATACGCATCCAGAAGATCAATTCGGCGGGGTGAGTGAGAACCTCGTCGGGTAATTGAAAAAAGTTGGACTCGCTATCACCCAGAGTAGAGGGCAAAAAGGGCGTCATGTGTTTGGCGGTGTAGAGGGAACGGGAATAGTCGTCGGCGCGGAAGTAGAGACGGTCATTAATGGCAATCGCGAATTGCACCCCCTGATGATAGATTCCGTAGCCGTTGAAAATGCGACGGAAGGAGACCGGGGCTACGTGGCTCATACTTTCTACCGCATGCAGTAAAAAGTGATTAGTCACCGTCATACTTTTCCTTTT
>DAOORH010000496.1:0-2420 GCA_035389145.1 Cellvibrio sp. | reverse complement strand
ACCTGCCGCATGAAATAAATTGCTGTGAAAAAACAATGTATCACCCGTTCGTAACTGGATGCTGACGGCTTGTTTTAAGAGCACCTCATTTTCTGGCACATCAGTGCGAAAAAACTGATCAGCATCAAGTTGGCTTTGACTTATTAACCACCGATGTGAGCCAGGCAACACCTTCAAGCAACCATTCTCAGGAGTTTCACGGCCCAGTGCGAGCCAGACTGAAACCAAATCGGGTCTTTCAAAATTCCAATATCGGCTATCACGATGCCAACCAGTGACGCTCGAAAAGCGCGGCTGCTTTGTCATAATACAATTGTGGTGTACTTGCGATAAGTAAACACTTTCACCCAGCAACTGAACTAAACATTGTCGCAATCGCCATCCTTTAGCCCAATTCATGACTAAAGGGCTTCGTGACGCAACCTGCAAAATACGACGCGCAGTTTGGCCGCCCTCTGCCTCGCGGGATTCAGGTGCGCCGGGATAATGCGTATCCGCTTCGTATTCAATGGGGAATGCTTGCTCGCGTAAAGCGTGTTCCGCAAACGAAATGACGGTTCGGCAATACGCCGCATTGGCCATCGCAGGGACAACCAAATATCCTTGCGAGTGAAAGTGTGCAATCTGTTCTGCTGTTAACATTGGTGAAAACCTATAAAAACACTGTGCTAAAAATCGAACTACCTCTGAGCACAATGTTAAAGAAAACACTTTCTACACTTTTTTACGTACGCCAGAGTTTTTAATGGCGTGATACTAGGCACTTTAAAGAGCAATTTCCGCTGCATTTGCAGAACGAGAACCTTTAACGGGAGGATTGTCTGCGGCTCGATAGGTAAAGACCATTGAGTACATTGTTCTGTTGGTTGTGTTGCGTCCCGCTGCCTGAAAAAGATTGCTGTGCGTTAACAGCAAATCTCCCTTGTTCAATAAAATGGGAACAGCATTTCTAATTAAATCGATATTTCTATCAAAATCCGTTCTTAGAAATTGATGCTTATCGAGCTGATACTCATCAATCAGCCACTTATGGGAATTAGGGATAACCCACAAACAACCGTTCTCTTCGTGCTCATTGGTTAATGCTAACCACGCAGATACCAAATCAGGGCGCTCAAATTTCCAATTACGATTATCACGATGCCAGCCAATGCTGCTAGAAAACTTTGGTTCTTTTATCATGATGCAATTGTGGTGTGTTTGAGATAGAAAAATACGCTCACCTAACAACTGCCGTAAATTTTCTGTTAAGGGTTCGCTGGTTGCCCAATCCACCAATTGCGTACTGCGTTGTGTTGCACCCAGTAAGCGCCGTGCGGTATTACCACCTTCCGCTGAGCGCGACTTGGGCGCCCCTGGATAATGAGTATCAGCTTCATACTCGATAGGCATAACCTGTTTTTTCAGCTCGCTCCGCGCCAAGGCCACAGCGATTTCGCAATAATCAAGGTCTGCGAATTCGGGAATAACCACATAACCAAAGTTTTTAAATTGAACAATCTGTGAAGATGTTAGCATTACAATAACCTACTCAAAACTGCGTCTGTAAAATCCGTCGTTCCGTGCACACCACCTAAATCCCTTGTGGTGCGATCACCCGTGGCGATAACGTCACGCAGTGCGACCATAATTTTATCGGCTTCGGTGAACATACCTAAATGTTGCAACATTTGAACGGAGGCTAAAATCATAGAGGTTGGGTTGGCAATGTTTTGCCCCGCAATATCAGGCGCGCTGCCATGCACGGCTTCAAAAATGGCGTGCTCCTTACCGATATTGGCACCCGGTGCCATGCCTAATCCACCCACTAAACCCGCACAAAGATCAGAAAGAATATCGCCAAATAAATTAGTGGTAACAATCACATCAAAGCGCTCTGGGTTCATTACCAGTTGCATGCACGCATTATCAACAATCATTTCTGTCGTTTGTATATCGGGATAGTTTTTGGAGATCTCTCTAGCCACCTTTAAAAATAAACCTGAGGTAGACTTTAAAATATTAGCTTTATGAACGATGGTCACTTTACTGCGTTTTTCTTTGCGTGCTAGCTCATAGGCGTAGGTGGCAATATCCGCAGAACCTTTACGTGTTACTAGGCTACATGCTTGAGCAGTTTCACCATCATCCGAAACAGTTTGCCCCACACCGGAATACATACCTTGGGTATTTTCACGTACGGTAATGATGTCAATATTGTCGTAGCGCGCCTTCGTGCCTTTGAAAGAAAGCACGGGGCGAACATTGGCATACAGCTGATATAACTGACGCAAAGTCACATTGATAGAAGTAAATCCTTCGCCCACGGGTGTTGTTAAGGGGCCTTTTAAAACTATTTTATTGCGAGAGATGGAATCTGTTGTGGTGTGCGGCAGTAAATAACCTAATGTGTTGAGTGCGGTTATACCGGCCTCAACATA
>DAOORH010000495.1:0-2420 GCA_035389145.1 Cellvibrio sp. | reverse complement strand
CAAACAATAACGATGGAATGAGGTTGGTTATGCATGCTAGTTCGCGGATACTGCTGGTCGATGACACCCCCGAAAACCTAGATGTACTAAGCGCAATACTCGAAGACTTGGAGTGCCAACTGATTGTTGCCACCAATGGTGAGCGCGCGCTTGAGCTAGCGCAAAAACAATGCCCAGATTTGATTCTGCTGGATGTCATGATGCCCGGCATGAACGGCTTTGAAGTATGCAATTTGCTTAAAGCTAACACCACTACCGCACATATCCCCATTATTTTTGTTACTGCTCGCACCGATGATATTAGCCTAGGCTTTTCCGTAGGCGGCAATGATTATATTTCCAAACCCATAAATGCCGACGAAGTGCGCGCCCGCGTTCGCCATCAATTAGAACGTAAAGCATTACTGAATGAGCTACAAACACTCAATAAAGAATTAGAGCAAAAAGTGCGTGAGCGCACCGCTGACCTCACCATTGCCAACCGCCAACTGCGTGAAGAAATTAATGAGCGCCGCTACATGCAAGACAGGCTCAGTTATTTAGCAACCCACGATTTTGTGACTCGCCTGCACAACCGCAACTCCTTAGAAGCCTTTGTGTGCAGCCTACTGGCACAAGTGCAAACCGCCAGCATTAAAGCGTCTTTTATTTTGATCGACATCGACCGTTTCAGAGTCATCAATGAGAGCTGTGGCTGTATCGCCGGCGATGAACTCTTGCGCCAATTTTCAGATGCGCTTTCCGGCATACTTGCGCGCGATGATTTCTTTGCGCGCATTGGCAGCGATAAATTTGCCATAGTGACGCAAAACACAGTGGCAGATAGTAGCAACGACTTAGCTCAACTTATTCTGCAACAAATTCAACATTTTAAGTTCGTGTGGCAAGAACGTGAATTTAAGTTAGCCGCCTCGATTGCCTTGCTGCCACTCAACCGCGAGATTGTCAGCTTCGATCAAGTCATGTTAATGGCAGATGAAGTTTTATTTTTAGCCAAACGCGAAGGTCGCGGCTTAATTCGCACTTACGATGAAGCTACCAAGCGTTCCAGCGAAGACAAAGAAAATGTTAACTGGGCGCAGCGTTTAGTAGACGCCAACCACAACAAACATTTCCGTGCACATTTTCAATTGATTGAAAATTTCTTTCCTGACTCTGCGAAACAAAAAATCCGCATAGAAACCCTGATTAGAATGTGGGATCCAACCCAAGAGCGTTTGATTCCACCCGGTGAATTTATCGGCCCCGCTGAACGCTTGCATTTAATTCCCGAGCTGGACAAATGGATGATTGAAGAGGTTATTCAACTCTTAGCGCAACACTCTGATTTGCGTGAAGGAATTGAATCTGTTTCGATGAACCTCTCTGCACTGTCTATTCGCGAGCCGCATTTTGCAGATCACATTATTCATTTAATTCAGCTACACAAAATTCCACCGACCATGATTAGCTTTGAGATTACCGAAACTGAAGCCATTACCAATCTTGATATCGCCAATGAGTTTATGCAGCGTTTGCATAAACTAGGCTGCCGATTCTCATTGGACGATTTTGGTAGCGGTTTTGCTTCCTACGCTTACCTACACAAGCTAGCGTTTGACACACTCAAAATAGATGGCATTTTTGTACGCGATATGGATCGCGAACCCAACCATTACGCCATGGTAAAAGCTATTGTTGAAATGGCGCATACGCTCAAAAAAGATGTGGTCGCGGAATTTGTAGAAACTCAACCCGTCGCCGATTTATTGAAAGAGCTGGATGTGAAATGGGGGCAAGGCTTCCTTCATCATAGACCGGAAGCATTAAGTTATGAGGCCCTGCTCAGTCATTTAATCTGACTAGGTTGTAAGTTATCGCACACGGTTTGCGACTATTCGAATAACAATAAAGAGCTTGAAGCGGCGCAATGGCTAAAACTGGAAAAACTATTTTTAATCACATAACAATGCTCACCATTTTCTTTTGCGTTAGCTATTTTTTATTGGCGACACTGGGTTTTGAATGGGGCGCACTCACTAACAATGCCACTCTTTTATGGCCCCCCTCCGGTCTTGCTGTATTTGGATTTATTGTCTTTGGCCGCAGGGCTCTACCGGGCCTACTTCTCGGCGCAATTATATCCAGCCAAACAATTTCACTCTCCACGCCTTTAGGCAATAGCTTTTTAAGCATAGCGATTGCATTCATTAGTGGCAGTGCAAGTATTTTACAGGCACTGCTAATTGCTTTTTTATCACAACGCTATTATGAAATGGAGTTTCGCGTTTCAACTAGCGCATCAATTCGGTTCTCATTTTTAGTTCTTGTCAGCTGCTGTGTGGCAGCGACCATCGGCAATCTCACACTCTGGCAAGCGGGCGTCATAGATCTTTCTAACGCCTTACAAAATTGGGCGGTTTGGTGGATGGGGGACGCAA